>CAZRXE010000548.1:0-2919 GCA_964603695.1 uncultured Heliomicrobium sp. | reverse complement strand
CGGCGCGGGCGTAATCGCCTTTCTTTTGGTGTAGCGATCCAAAATTGCTTACAGCCGTCGCGACATCCGGGTGATTCGCGCCAAGTTGTTTTTCCAGAATCGTCAGCGCGCGTTGATAGAATTTTTCGGATTTGGCGTATTCGCCCGTCGCGTCGTAAAGGTAGGCCAGATTGTTCAGTGTTCCCGCCACGTCTTTGTGTTCCGCGCCCAAAGTTTTTTCCCTCATCGTCAGCGCGCGTTGCAACAGGGTTTCGGCTTTCGGGTAATTGCCGAGGTTTTCATTGAGGGTTCCCAGATTGTTCAGCGCCGTGGCGACGGACGGATTTTCCGGGCCCAAGTATTTTTCCAGCATCGCCAACACGCGCTGTTGCAAGGGGTCGGCTTTGGCGTAATCGCCGCGTTGCGTGTAGAGGCTTGCCAGATTGTTGAGCGTCAGCGCGGCGTTCGGATGGTCTGGGCCGAGCGTCTTTTCGACAATCGCCAGCGCGCGGTTATAAAGAGTTTCGGCTTGATTGAGGTCGTTTTTGAAATAATAAACGTCCGCCAGCGCCGCCATTGTGACCGCGACGTTTGGATGTTCCGCGCCCAACTCCTTTTCGCGAATGACCAGAGCGCGGTTGTAAAGCGTTTCGGCCAGATCGTAATCGCCGTGATTTTTGCGCAGGTCGGCGAGATTCTTAAGCGCCGTGCCAACTTCCGTATGCTGCGCGCCCAACACCTTTTCGCGCAGAGCCAACGCGCGCTCCGCAGGCGAAAAGGCTTGCTCAAGCTTGCCCGCCTGAGCCAACCCGGCGGCTTCGGCTTCCAACAGGCTCGCCTGCCGCAATTGCTCTTCGCGCACCAGCACGGCGGGATCGTCGGCGGTAGCTGCGCGCAATTCGCTCAGCTTCACGGTGTAGCGTCCCGCCGCCGCGTCTTTTTCCAGCGAACGCACTTCCAGGCGATAAACGCCCACCGCTTCCGTCACCCAGCCGAGCGATTCCTCACCTTCCGTGCCGTTGGGGCTGTCCACTTCCAGCAACTGTTTGCCGTCCGGCGCGAACAGAATCACAACCACGTCAATGCCGCGTTGTTCGACAACCACGCGCAAGAACCGCCCGGCAATCAACCCAATTTGATATTGATGACTTCCACCTCCGGCCAGTTCGCGTTCGATAGGTTTGCCGTGTTCAAGCGTCCGGGTTTGTGCCGACACAGGCCGGACCGGCAACGCTGAAATCGTGGAAAGAAGAAGGATGAGATAAGCTGACAAACTGACTGGCCGAGAGAAAAATGCGCCGAAAACGGGGCGATTATGCATGCGAACCTCCAGTGATTTGTGACAAAAAATTCGGCGGCGAAAAACGCCGTCGCGAAAGCCACTCAAAATTCGTCCATTCGCCGGACTGAATCACGCTCCCAGCCTAATACGGAGGAACATCGTCGCCTGGAACTTCTTTTTGTCGAATTTTTTTTCGAGATGATTGCAACGGGTGAGGGGGTATGGCCACCGTTCAGGAGACGCGGAGAGCTGTTGCTTGGAGTAGAGCCGTCCAAATGGCTGTGATAAAGTCCGCCTTCCCAATCAGTCCGAACTTCACCGACAAGGAAACACTGTATGAACGAGCCTTCGACGCACGAAGTCACGCAATTGCTGGTGGCCTGGAACGGCGGCGATCAAGCGGCGCTTGATCAATTGATCCCGCTGGTTCACGCCGAACTTCATCGGTTGGCGCGGCGCTACATGGGCCAGGAACGCGCCGGGCATCCTTTGCAGCCGACGGCGCTGGTCAATGAAGCTTACATGCGGTTGATTGATTGGAAGAACGTCGAATGGAAAAACCGCGCGCATTTTTTCGGCGTCTCGGCGCAATTGATGCGGCGCATTCTGGTGGATTTCGCGCGCCGGCGTCCGCGCGTAGACGGCGAAAGCGCGCATCAAGTCTCGTTGGAAGCCGCCGCCGGTGTGGGCGAAGAACAAACCGCCGATCTGGTAGCGCTGGATGATGCCTTGAAAAGTCTGGCCGAATTCGACGAACGCAAAGCGAAGATCGTCGAGCTGCGGTTCTTCGGCGGTTTAAGCAATGAAGAAGTCGCCGAAGTGCTTGGCGTGGCCGAAATCACGGTCATCCGCGAATGGAATAAAGCCAAAGCCTGGCTGTATCGCGAATTGAGCAAAACAGAAGAATAGTGGTTGGTGGTTGGTTTTTTGATGAGAGAACTTCCGCCAACTGAAACTTTCAACCAAGCAACCACCAACCACCAACTACCAACCACCAATCACCACTTATGACTCCTGATCGTTGGGCGCGCATAGATCAATTGTTGGACGAGGCGATGGAACGTCCCGCCGCCGAGCGTTCGGCCTTTTTGGACGGCGCTTGTTCGGGTGATGACGGATTGCGCCGCGAAGTTCAGTCTCTGCTTGCCGCCCACGAAAAAGCCGAAGAGAAATTCCTCAAACTTCCTGCCGTGGATCTGGCCGCCAAACATCTGGCGGCGGAAAAAGATCGCTCGTTGATCGGCCAGACCATCAATCATTACAGCGTGATTTCCGTGCTGGGCGTGGGCGGAATGGGTGAAGTTTATCTGGCGCGCGACAGCAAGCTGGCGCGCAAGGTGGCGCTCAAACTCCTGCCGCCGCAATTTACGCAGGACGCCCGGCGCATCAAACGTTTCGAGCGCGAAGCCCGCGCTGCTTCCGCGCTCAACCATCCGAACATCATCACCATTTACGAAATTGGCGAGGTTGGTCTTCGCCACTTCATCGCGGCAGAGTTCGTGGATGGGCAAACCCTGCGCGAACTGTTGGGCGAAGGGCGCGTGGCGATAAAAGACGCCGTTGAGATTGTTATTCAAATCGCTTCGGCGCTGGCTGCCGCGCACGAAGCGGGCATCGTTCACCGCGACATCAAACCCGAAAACGTCATGCTGCGGCGT
>CAZRXE010000547.1:0-1841 GCA_964603695.1 uncultured Heliomicrobium sp. | reverse complement strand
AGCCCCAGGGTTTGCAATCAATGCAGAGTTTGATGGTGCGCGCACCAAAGAGCATGTTTTCGCGAACGGCGCGGATGATTTCGTCGCGTGTGTTGGCATCCAGATATTCCGGGTAAACGATGTTGTGCTGTTTGTACATTTCCGGCGTCGGCCACAACTGCCCGCCTGTGCCTCCGATGATGATGCCCGATGGAATGACAGTCGGCCCCGGCAACCAACCTTGTTCGATGGCTTGGCGCAGGGCGGTGTCGGCGTACAAGCCATTGTTGCCCACGTCGCGAATGATGGTGAAGCCGGAATTGAGCAGTTGAATGCCGTTCGACGCCGCCTGAATCGCGCGCAGCGGAGTGGATTCCATGACATAGGTCAGATAGTAGTAGTTGTTTTCCGGCTGCTCTTTGTACGTCATTGCCATGTGCGTGTGCGCGTCCACCAAACCGGGCAGCACGGTCAGCTTAGACAGGTCAACGACTTTGGCATTGGCGGGAATGGTCAGGTTCGCGCCGACGGCGGTGATCTTTTCGCCTTCGATCAAAATGATTTGATTGGCCGCCGCCGTGCCGGTTTCAGGATCAATCAAACGGCCTGCTTTGATGGCCGTAACCCCGGGCGGCTGCGCGTTGGTTGGCGCTTGCGCGTATGCTCCCTTCGTCAACAACGCCAGGAACAGCACCCAATGAGTGATTGTTCGTTTGCACATAAGCTTCTCCTCAAGGTGATTGGTGGAACCACTTATTTCACGGCGCGTCGTCGGGCGCGCAAATACACGCGAACCTCGTCATTGCGCGGATTGACCACATAAACCGACACGCGCCCGTCGCGGAGCGTTTGCACAGTCGCGGGCGAACCACAGGCCGTCAGATACCAACCGACGGGCAGCACCACCGTATTGCGCAGCCGCCCAAAGGTGCGATCCCAGACGAGTTCGTCACCGTCCAGGTAATAGCTCTTCGCGTCGGTATAAGTCTCCTTCAACCGCAAGCGCACGGAAGCATCTTTGGCGACGGGCTGCGTCAGAAACGTTACGACGACTTCGGCATCGTCCGTAATATTCGCCAGCGGCAGCTTGCGCGCTTTGATTTGTTTGCCGGTCAGCGTTTCAAACTTCAAGGTTGCGCCGCTGTCCAGATCAATGCTTTCTGGATCGGAGACACGACTGCCCGCGCGGACGATGTTGAAATAATGCTGCACACCCGCCGCGCGTTCGGTGTAATCGTGTGTGATGCGAAAGGCGTGCGACGCCGGGTCCTGCAACTCATACAAAATCTCGCGGTCTTGATTGGCGCGTTCGGCGATTTGCAGGCCGGATGGAATCGAAGCTGTTTGTGTCGCTCCGGCGGCTGACTTGATCGCTTTCGGTTGGTCGGCGCTCGCGGGCAAGCGGCGCGCCGTCAGATTGACTTCCAACTGACCGCCGCTGCCCGCGTTGACGAAGGCGAGTTTCAATCGGCCGTCGGCTTCAGGAATGAGTTGCGCGGCGACGGATGAAGACATCAGTTCATAGCCCGGCGGCAGCACGACGCTGTTGCGCGGAATGCCCAGACCACGTTTGAAGACGATGCGGTCGCCTTCAGCGTAATAACTGGCTTTGTCTTTGTAGGTTTTATCAATCCGCAAGCGGTATTCGCCACGCTGCGGCACTGGCTGCGCAAGGTGTACTTTGATGTAGTGCGCATCCGGCGTGAAGTTGCCGTTGGGTGCGTCGTTTTTGGCTTGCGCACCGGTGACGACCTCGAATTTCAGCGGTTTGCCGGTCGCCAGATCGTAAACGGCTTCGTCCGAAGCTTCGCTGCCGGGGCGAATGATGTTGAAGTGAAAGCGCGCGCCCGGCGTGGTTTCGG
>CAZRXE010000546.1:0-2131 GCA_964603695.1 uncultured Heliomicrobium sp. | reverse complement strand
ATTGCGCCGCGCCACCGAAGAGGCCATGACCAAAGCCATCGCCGAACTCGATCCGCGCGACCGTTTGATGTTGAATTATTACTATTTCGACGATCTGACCCTGCGCGAAATTGGTTTGTTGATGAACGTTCACGAAGCGACCATCAGTCGCTGGCTGGCCAAAGCGCAACGCGAGGTCAAACGCAAAACCGAAGAGATTCTGCAACGCAGCTACGGACTGCGCCGCGCCGAAGTCACTGAATGCCTGAACATCGCCGCCCGCACTGAATTGGACGTGCGCAAGCTGCTCGCCGATGTGAAAAGCGTCACCGCCGAACGCGCGCCGTAAGTTTCAGCAGTCCGCGCAAGGATTCCCGCATCGGGCGTTCAAGTTGCGGGAAATTGAAAGATATCCAATCGTTCCAAGCCGCAAAACTCCAACACTTGGAACTTCAAGCTTCAAAAAGAGAAAGCAGTGGCACTCGAACAACACAAGACAGCGTTTGAATTTGAAACGATGCTGCGGCGTCATCTGTCGCGCGGCGGTTCGATGGTCGAAGCCTGCGCCGGATTCGACGCGGATTCGGCAAACGCCTACCTGGAAAACTTTCTGGGACAAGTCGCCCGCGCCCGCTACGAATCGCATTTGGCCGGATGCCCATCCTGCCGTCGCCACATCATCGAATTATCTCGTTTCCTGCAACTGCCGGAAATCGTTTCGCAACCGGCAATCCAACCCGCACCGATCACGAAGCCCGAATCCATTTGGTCAAAATGGAAAACGGCGGCGTCCGGCTGGTTCGATCTTTCGGCCTGGAATCGTGGTTGGGCAACTGCCAGCGCGGCAGCGGCAATTTTGCTGGCTGTAACGGCAACGCAACTTTGGCGACAATCGCAGCCGATGTCCCTGGCGAATCTCGCGCAGAGCGCGCCTCCGGCAAGCAACCGTGAGTCCAATGCTCAAGCGCAGCCGTCGCTGACGCCGGATGCGCTGCTGGTCAACAATTTCACGCCGGAGCAGGCTACGACCACACCGCGCGTTGCAGCCGTTCCGACACCAGATGTATCTCCGGTTCATGGCAATTCGGCGCTTGCTTCGCAATTGAACGCTCCGTTGAAAAACACCGACTTCAACACGGAATTGACCCGGATTGGCTCAATCAATCCGTCCTTGCCTGTTCCCGCAACGGGCGGCGGACGAGTGATGACCACGGGTTTCGCGCCGAATTTAACGAGCGGCCAGCCGGCTCTTATGCTCGAAACCTCTACCGCGCCGCCTGCGCCTGTTGCAACAGACTCCATCGCCGTCGCCGAACCGGCCAAGATCATTGCGCCGCTCAATCCTTCGCCGAACGACAACCCGATGACGCGCGCGCGCAAACCTGGTCCCACGCCAACGCCGAAAAGCCTGGGAACGTTCAGCTTCTTGCCTTCGGGCAAAGCCGAAGCCGAACGCAAAGCCGAGTTGAAAGAAATCGAAGCAGGCGCGCCCAAACTGCTCACTATTCGCGTGCGCGACAAGATTTTCAGCTTCCAGAGCGGAATGTGGGTGGATCACGCTTACAAACCGGAAATGGCTTGGCGCGTGACGAAACTGGTACGTGACAGCGAAGAATACCAACAAACGCTTGTTGCCGAACCGCAATTGAAAGAGTTCTTCGAGCGTAGCTCTGTCATCGTTATCTGGAAAGACAAAATCTACAAAGTGGTTCCAAAGTGACCAGTGAATCAAAACTGATTCGTCACTACTCAGCCCAGTCTGCGATGAGGCAGACAGACGAATGAGAAAAATAAAGCTTAACTACTCAGCCTCCACCTACAGCGTTTCGGAGGAGACGAACCTACGGCACCGCCATCCACCACCAAACCGGTGCTTCATTTTCGCCTGGCGGCAATTCGGCCGCACCTCTGCGGATTAAAAGCAATCCGACATTTCTTCCACCGACAATTGCGTCGTAACTCGTCGAATTCCATCACGCCCGCATAACGCTCGCAAAAAATTACCTCCGCTTCTCGCAACCACTATTGTCGGAGTCATCCTAAAAGTCTCCCTACAAAAAATATCTTCTATCCCACCAGCAATTTCGCCTCTGCATTGCGCATGTTCGAGTGAACCGCGAATCACGCTCCACTCAACACGCAGGCCGGAGTC
>CAZRXE010000545.1:0-3106 GCA_964603695.1 uncultured Heliomicrobium sp. | reverse complement strand
GGTGATCCGATGACGTATTACATGGGAACGACGGGCGGCGGTCTTTGGAAAACCGATGACGCGGGCCTCACGTGGCGGAACATTTCCGATGGATATTTCAAGACCGGGACGATTGGCGCGATTGCTGTTGCTGAAAGCGATCCGAACGTCGTTTACGTAGGGATGGGCGAACACGCCGTGCGCGGCGTGATGACGCATTCGGGCGACGGCGTTTATAAATCCACCGATGCGGGCAAGACCTGGAAGCGCGTTGGGCTGGAAGCGACGCGACACATTTCGCGCATCGTCGTTGATCCGAAAAATCCGAACCTCGTTATCGTCGCGGCGCAGGGCGCGTTGTATGGCCAATCAGCGGAGCGCGGGATTTACAAATCCACGGACGGCGGCTCGACCTGGAAGAACGTTTTATTCGTGGACAACAAGACCGGCGCGGCAGAGCTTTCGATGGATATGACCAACACTCGCATCCTCTACGCCGCGATGTGGGAACACGGACGCTTGCCGTGGAAAGTCATCAGTGGCGGGCCGGGCAGCGGCTTGTACAAATCCACCGATCAAGGCGAAACGTGGGAAAAGCTGAAAGAAGGTTTGCCCGAAGAATTGGGCAAAATGTCGATCGCCGTCAGCCGCTCCAATCCTGAAAAGGTTTGGGCATTGATTGAAAGCGACACGAACAAGGAAGCCGGCGGACTTTTCGTTTCCAACGATGCCGGCAAGAAGTGGAGCCGCGTGACGAACGATCACCGCTTGACGCAGCGCGCCTGGTATTACATCGAGCTGTTCGTGGACCCGAAAAACGAAAACACGATTTACGTACTCAGCGCGCCCGCCTTGCGGTCGAAAGACGGCGGTAAAACCTGGGAAAACCTTTCCGGCACGCACGGCGATTACCACGATCTGTGGATCAACCCTGACAACCCTAACAACTTCGTCATCTCCAACGACGGCGGCTCGGCCATCACTTTCAACAGCGGCAAAAGCTTCAGCACGCAAAGCAACATGCCCACGGCGCAGTTCTATCGCATCAACGTGGACAATCAATTTCCTTATCGCATTTACGGCGGGCAGCAGGACAACACGTCTGTTTCCATCACCAGCCGCGAGTTGGGCAGCGGTGGAATTTCGGCATCGGGTTGGGACACTTCGGCGGGCGGCGAGAGCGCGTTTCTAGCTTTCGATCCGAACAATCCCAGATATGTTCTCGGCGGCAGTTATCAAGGCACGATTGAAGTGTTGGACACGCAGGCAAAAGCCTCGACGAACATCATGGCCGCGCCGATTCAATACCTCGGCATGGATGCGAAAGACATCCGGTATCGCTTCAATTGGAACGCGCCTATCATCTGGAGCAAGCACGAGCCGAACACCTACTACCACGGAGCGCAACTGCTGCTGAAAACCAGCGATCTGGGTAAGACCTGGAAAGAAGCCTCGCCCGACCTGACGCGCAACGAAAAAGAGAAGCAGGGCAAAGGCGGCGGCCCATACACCAACGAAGCCGTCGGCGCGGAAAATTACGGCACGCTGAGTTACGTCATCGAATCGCCGCACGAAAAAGGCGTAATCTGGACGGGCAGCGATGACGGGCTGGTTTACGTGACGCGCGACGGCGGCGCGAACTGGAAAAACGTCACGCCCAAAGGACTGGCCGAATGTTTGATCAACGCCATCGAAGTCTCGCCGCACGACAAAGCGACGGCTTACATCGCGACGACACGATACAAATTCAACGACCACACGCCGGGCCTGTACAAAACTACTGATTACGGCAATACCTGGACGAGGATTGATACAGGCATTCCGGCGGACGCCTTCACGCGCGTTGTGCGCGAAGACGACGTGCGCAAAGACCTGTTGTTCGCGGGCACGGAACTCGGTTTGTTTTTGTCCTGGGATGGCGGCAGGAGCTGGTCGCCGTTCCAGTTGAATTTACCTGTCGCGCCGATCACGGATTTGCGCGTCCACAAAGGCAATCTGATTGCCGCCACTTCGGGCAGATCGTTTTGGGTGCTGGATGATCTGAGCGTCATTCGTCAGTACAAAAAAGAAGCTCCGGCGTTTGCGATGTATCGCCCGGACAATGCGCATCTGATCAACGGCGGCAGCGAACTGGATCGGGCGGACGCTGAATTCACGGGCGCGAATCCGTTCAGAGGCGTGAATCCCGCAACCGGCGTGGTGCTTTATTACCAACTCCCCGAACTGAAAAAAGACGATCACATCACGCTCGAAGTCAAAGACGCGGCGGGCAATCCGGTGCGCAGCTTTTCATCCAAAGCCGACGAGAAATACATGCGCTACGACGGTGGCCCGCGCCCCGAACCGCTCTTGCCCAAAGCAAAAGGCCTCAACCGTTTTGTCTGGGACATGCGTTACGCCACGATGCCCGGCGTGCCGGGTGTTTACATTGAAAGCAGCTACGCCGGCCACAAAGCGCCGCCGGGGAAATACAGTTTTACATTGAAAATGGGCGAGCAGACGGTTTCCACGGAAACGGAAATTCTGGCGAATCCGCTCTATCCGACAAGCGCTGCCGCTTACGCCGAATACCATCGGATTATGTCGGGCATGGAATCAGAACTGACCTCGATGCACCGTCTGACCAACAGCCTTTACGAAAAGCAAAAGCAACTGGAATCGCTGCTGGGAACTTTGCCCGCCGACAACAAATTCAGCGCCGTCAAAAAAGAAGGCGAGACGCTGGTCAAAATGATGAAGGCTTGGGATGAAGACATGGTACAACGCAAGGCCAAGGCGTATGACGACGTGGATAACTTCGCCAACAAGTTCACTGCGAATTACCTGTTCCTGATTAACCAAACCGAAAGCGATATTCCGAGCGTGAACCAGCCTTCGCTGGATCGGATGAAGGAACTCAATCAGCAATGGGCAGTGTTGAAAGCGCGCGCCACCGAAATGCTCGACAAAGGCCTGCCGGTGTTGAATAAACGATTGTGGGAGTTCGGACTTGGAGCGATCTGGAAGGATTAAGGCTTGGTGGTGATGAAAAGATGAAGGCATTCATTTTGTAGTTGAGTGCGACCAACACCGCAAAAGGGATCACGAATGAACACGGATGAAACTTGAGGGTTGATCTGTGTTCATC
>CAZRXE010000544.1:0-3123 GCA_964603695.1 uncultured Heliomicrobium sp. | reverse complement strand
CAGCGCCGTCATATCCCCAGTAGATGCCGATCAAATATTCGTCCACGGTGCGCGGCGAGATTCCCAGTACGCCGGTCGGCAATGTTCCCATCAGTTCAGGGGCAATTCCTTTTCCGCGAACCTGACGCAACGCCCTTTGGTAATCCGCAGTTCCGGGTTGCGGCGGATCAAGCAAACCGTGGCGCGCGGTGACGGCAAAACATCTGGAATTTTCGCCGTAAAAGGGCGCGTGAAAGCCCTGTGGATTGTCCGGGTCTGGACGGTGTCTGCCGGGAGCCTGCGATGGCGCGTATCCGTCATCCCCCGCGCCGGGATCGTTTTTGCGCAAGGCCAAATGCGCTTTGGCCACCAGCAAGCCGAAATCGTGGCCGGAATCCACCCCCGGCCCTATCAGTTCTGCTTGCAGATGCTTGAGGTCAAAAAAGGCTTTTTGGCTCGGGTAAAGTGCGGAGAGTGTGGCGTGCGCGGCGGACGCCACTGCCGCCGCCGCCGAAGCTCCCGGCGCGGACAGCCCAGTCAAATAAGGCGGTAAATTGGCCAGATCGTTCACAACGCCCGCATAAGCATCGTACATGGCCAGGTGAACTATCGCGAAAGCGCGTGAACTGAGCGTCGGGCCGAGCGTTCCTTTATCAAGTCCGTCCGTATGGCTGACGCGATTGGCTTCCAGCGCGACATCGTTCCAATAAAGAATCGAATCCATAGGTGTTGTTCCTTTTTGAGAAAGATTGTTGAAGTGATTGGCTATGAGAAAACTAGCTGAGACTGGTCAAACCGGATTTGATTTAGTTGTGACCAAGCTGTTGCCGGCTTCGGTTGCGGCTCCTGCCGTTTCCGCAGCGGAGTATAGTAAGACGAGCAGCGGATAGCTACTAATTTTATTTCTTGTTTGAACGTACCCTGGCGGTCTTCAATAATTTGGCCATCCGCTTGATCTGTCACGCAGACTGGGCTAACGCAGCTCAGGTGCGTCGTCATTACGACGCCAAAATTGGCAAGGCTTTACGGCTTATTCTTGGCGCTCCAAGCTGTCCCTGTTGCTGCAATGGAAATGACCTTGCTTGCTGCTCCAACGACTATACCCCACCACTTCACCGGCCATACCCAGGCATACCACCCGTCATACCCAACCACCCCAATGACGCTGCCGCAAGGCTCATCCGAGATACCCGCGACAGCGTCCAGCCTAGCGCCTCACTCCACGGATGTTTTCTTCGCCGGCATTTTCGGAGCCGTCCCAGCCGGTCGCCGAGAAAACCGCTTGCCCAATTCATCCAGCGCCTCCTGCAACGCCGCCGCCTTGCCCGCCGCTTTGGCGTAACCATAGACCGTCAATGCCGCCGCGTATGCTTCGCTGTTGATAACCGCCGCCGTGTTGTCCACCACTTCCTGCAATTGCGAAAGCGCCAGCAAGATCGGTTGCAGCTTTTGGCTGAGTTCGATGTCCTTTCGCATTTCCTCGACATCGAACAAGCGCGGCAAAATGTCCGGGTTCTGCGCGGCCACTTCCAACGCCTTGTCAATAAAGTTGCGGCTGCGGTCGCCCGGCTTGTTCAAGGCGCGCCGCTCTTCCATCGTCAGATTGATCAGGAAGGGAAGCTTCTCTTTGATGATTTTGATGGCGGCGAGAATGGCATACACATCCGCCTGCACCAGCGTGGCGCTGACTCGATTGTTCGTCATAAACCTGTAGTTTCCGGTTTTTGATCTTTGAACAATGGCAGGAATGCGAGGAGCTATTGCGCTCCTCGCAACGTTGTTCGATGTTTTTGGTGACCAAACCTAAAACAGAGGCGAACAACGATGATTATCCTACCATCAGAAATTATCCAATTGCTTGAGAACTTTCGGCCGCTGATGCGCCTGGAGGTCTTCGAAACTTTCACGCTATTGATCACCGGCTTGCTGGTCGGCGAAGCCAAACACGGGACAGTGCGGGCCAGCGTTTTTGCGCCAGCAGATTATCAACCGGCGCGAATCTCGGATTTCTTTACGACGCACCGGGTTTCGCCACAGAAGCTGATGGCAAAGTTAACCGAGCTGGTCGTGCGTTCGTGCTACGGCTGCGACTTGCCCAAGCGGATGTTTTGGATCGCCGACAGCACGAACACCGAAAAGCCCTATGCAGAAAAGATTGCTTCGCTCGGCTTGTTTCATCGCACCAAGCGCATCGTCGGACGCGCCAAACATCTCAAAGGTCACTGTTACGTTTGCGCGGCGCATCTCTATCAGCATCTCGATCAACAAGGGCAGATGTGTTGGGCGAGCGCGCTTTGCGGAGCGCTGCTTTATGTCAAAGGTCAAAGTATTCCATCGCTCGTCGGCCATCTCGCGGCACAGATGCGTTTGCCGGCAGGCATCCGTCACGTTTGGATTGTTGATCGCGGGATCATTTCCCGCCCGTTGCTGCGTGCGTTGGAAGCGATCGGACAGTTTGCACTCGGTCGCCTGAAGGCCAATCAGATCGTGTACTTCGCCCCGCGCCGCCAACCCCGCAAAGGGCGCAAGAAAACTTATGGGCCAAAATGCCGCGTTGACCAGTTGGTCAAAAGCTTCCCAGATCGTTTGCGCAAACAATCCGGCAAGCTGCAAGTTCACGGCAAAGAGCGAAAGATTGAAATCTACGACGCCGAGATTCTTTTGCGCGGAGTTCACAAAGGCCGCCCCTGCCAGGCACGCGTTCTGATTGTGATCGTACCGGAGTTGAAAAAACTCAAACCCTGGTATTTGGTGACGACGGAGCTTGAACTTGGCGTGGTCGAAATCGTTCAGGCTTATGCCGGGCGCGCCCAAATCGAAGTCAACTTCGACGAAGCCAAAGAGCTTGGGTTAGGCCACTATCAAGGTCGTTCCGGCTCTGGTGTCCGACGTTGGCCGGTTTTAGTTTGCTTGTCCCAAACATTGCTGAAACTGGCGGCGACAGGGGTGATCAAACTTGATCTGCCAAAGCTCAACTGGTCCTGGTACCGGCGAGAACAGACTGTCGGCCAAATGCGCCGACGCTTGGTTGAACATTGCCGCCCTCGCATTTCTCGCACTTTGGAGGACACCTCTACTGCGTAGAAATCGCGCTCCTTGCTGTGTTTTCAATGATCTAGCGAACCGGGAACCCGGAAACTACAG
>CAZRXE010000543.1:0-1618 GCA_964603695.1 uncultured Heliomicrobium sp. | reverse complement strand
GATGCACTTCGCTGACAAGCTGCAAACATTCCAGGCAACTCGCCAGATGCGCGGCGAATGGCGTTTCCAGCGCCCAGCGTTTTTCCGGCGCATACAACTGCCGCCACTCCGCCGCCGTGTAGCATTCGCCCTGCCGCGTTTGCAAAATCAGCGCACATAATTGTTCGATCACGTCTTCGCCGGGCCGCAGTGCAACAGGCGCGGGAAAGTTGCTGTCAGATTCAGCCGAAAGAAATTTCAGCCGCGCGGGATCGGTGCGAAACAAGCGGGCTTCGCGCCGCGCCAGTTTCAGCCAGTCGGTAATTTGCTGTTTCGGCACACGCAACAGCATCGCCACTTCCTGCAGGGTGTAGCTGTGGAAGAACCGCAAAATCAGCGCGCTGGCGGCGGTCGCGCTTTCTTTGCGGACACAGGCGTAATGACAAATCGAAAGCAGTTCCGCGCGGGTCTGATCGTTCGGCGGCAACACACGCAACCCCAGTTGCGCGGTTTCATAATCGCCCGGCGTAAGTGAAACGGTTTGCATCTGCGCCCGCCGCCGCACTTCTGAAACGAACAGATTGCGAATCATCCGGTACAGATAACCTTCGGCATTGTGCAATCGTTCGAGCGCGGGACGCCGCAAGGTGAAGTTGACGAACGCATCGTGCAACAGGTCTTCCGCCTGCGCCTCGTCCCCCGTCAGTTCCGTCGCCTGCCGCAGCAATTGATCGTAGAGCCGCATGAACAGGCTCTCGTGATCGTCTTGCGCAGGTTGTCGCCGGAATTGTTTCAGCATAATTCGTCGCGTTCACTTGAATAACGCGAAAATCGCAGCGTAGGGAGAAATGGGCGGCAGGTATTTTTTGAGTGGGTGGAATAGGCGGGTGAACGGCTGTAGCAAGCGGGTGAATGGTGAGGTGAGATGTGAGGGCTTTCGATTAGTGCAGGTTGGCGTAAATCAAATGCTCGAACTGGCGCATCAGATTCATCGTGGTGGCGTTATAAAACGGCAGGTCTTGCGAGAGGAAAATCACGCCGATGCCGCGTTTGGGGTCTACCCCAAAATGTGTGTTGTAAATGCCTGCCCAAGTGTAACTGCCCGCGCTGCGTTCGTGGCGCGTTTTGCCTTCGGTCATCGTGATTTGGAAGCCCAGCCCGAATTTGTCTTTGCCTGCGCCAAAGGGAAAGGCGGCAGAAAGTTCAGGCATCACGGCGGGCATTTCGCTGACCGTGACTGCGCCGATTTGATTGGAAATCATCTGGCGCACGCTTTCAGGCTTCAGCAGGCGGGTGCCGCGCAAACTGCCTTGATTCAATAGCAGTTGCACAAACGCGGCATAATCCGCCGCCGTCCCATTCAGCCCACCTTCGCCGGATTCAAACGCTGTGAACTTGGCCGGGTTCGGCGTTTCGGTCATCTTCGCGCCTTCGCGCTTGTGCTTCGTGACCAGCCGCTTCATTTTTTCTTCCGGCACATAAAACGAAGTGTCCGACATCTGCAAAGGCCGAAAAACTGTTTCCTTGAAATGCTGTTCCAAGGATTGACCGGACAGCTTTTTGAGCAGGTCGCCGAGCACGCCGGGGCTGGTGGAGTAAAGCCATTGCGTGCCCGGCTCAAACAGTAAGGGCAAGTCTT
>CAZRXE010000542.1:0-5842 GCA_964603695.1 uncultured Heliomicrobium sp. | reverse complement strand
CCAGCGTGTAAACATCGCTGGCGGCGGTGATGGGCCATCCGCGCACCTGTTCGGGGCTGGCGTATTCCGGCGTCATCAACTGCATGGCTGTTTGCGTACGCGTAACGGATGCGGGCAGCAGCGCCGGATCGAGCAATTTGGCGATGCCGAAATCCAGCAGCTTCGGCACGCCTTCCGTCGTGACCAGAATATTGCTCGGTTTTAAATCGCGGTGAACGATCAATTTTTGGTGCGCGTGCTGAACGGCTGCACAGACGGGCAAAAACAGTTTCAGCCGCTCGGTCAGCGAAAGCTTGCGCGATTCGCAATACTTCGACAGTGGCTGTCCCTGCACATACTCCATCACGAAATAAGGCAAGCCGTCGGCGGTCGTGCCGCCGTCCAGCAATTGCGCTATGTTCGGATGTTCGAGCGTGGCCAGTATCTGCCGTTCAACGCGAAAGCGTTTGAGTACGAACCGCGAATCCATCCCGCGCCGAACCACTTTCAGCGCCACCTGCCGGTAATATTCCGCGTCGGCGCGTTCAGCCAGATACACCGCGCCCATGCCCCCCTGCCCCAAAAGTTTGACGATCTGATACGACCCGATCCTTCGCCCGATGTAATCATCCGACGGCGGCAACGATTGGGCGACGCCTTTGACCGGGCGTTGCAGAAAGTCCCCGGTTTCGTCGTCGTCGAGCAAGGCTTCGATTTCGCGGCGCAGTTCGACGTGTTCGCCGCAGTGTTGCGCCAGCAATGCCGCGCGCGCGGTCGGCGGCGCTTCCGCAACGAGCCGAAAGATTTCTTCGATTTTTTGCAGGCGATTAGAAGTCATAGGTTGGGCGACTCACCCGCACTGTGAAGGCGCATCCACTTCCTGCGGAATTTTGGTGTTCGGGCGGGCGTCATTTTCTGAGCGCCGCTCATTTCCGTCAACCAACGTAAAACTCCACGGGGCAAGATTGGGCCTTTGCTTCAAATCTTGACAGTTTTTTTCGATGCCCCGGCCTTGCGCCGGGGAGGTTCACGCTTTGAGCTATGCCGTCGTGCCTTGTTCAATTCAGCAACCAACGTGAAGCTCCCCGGCGCAAGGCCGGCGCATCCGGGAACCAAACTTTCCGCAACGGAGTTAAAAAAAGCCTGCTCATTGCTGAGCAGGCTTTTTCAGTCAACCTCGTTAGGTTTGCAAAATGGGAGCTAGAACCTGAAACGGAAGCCGAAGCGAACGTTCCGCAGTCCCTGATAGCCACTCGGTTGGCCATACAAACTGCTGACCGGATTGGGTCTGCCCGCCGTTGCCGTCGTGCCGCTGATGCTCGGATTCGCACCACTGGCAAGGCCGGCGATTTGGGGCCCGATTTGTCCGTTCAACACCTTGTTCAACACGTTGGTTAACGTTTGCGTATCAGCCCTGTATGTCGGATCAATGTCAGTCGAAGCAATTGCGTTCGTCACGCGATACTTGGTGGTGACATAGCTCGTCACAGTGTTTTGGTTGAAGGCATTCAGTACGTTGAAGACAAAGGACATCTCATAACGCTCTTTGATCTTGTAACGGTGCGTCAACGCCAGATCGGTTTGCGTTAAAACCGGCGTGCGCCCCAAATCGCCGCGTCTAACCAGCGGGATGGAGGTCGCACCGATGGTCACGAAGGTCGTTTGCGGTGTGCCCTGCAACCCGGTGAAGAACGCGTTCAAGTCCGTCGCGTGTGCCTGACTGCCCCAACGGGTGAAGGTATAGGTGCCGAACGCCTTGAAAGCATGCCGACGGTCGGTCGCCAGGAAACCGTTGTCCGCTTCGCCCGACGCCGTAAAGCCGTTGATGGCGTAATCGAAGAACCGATTGACCGCCGGCGAGGTGCGCCCGCCTTCATCGGAACTGGCCAGGCCGGAGTAATTGCCGTACAGCCTGCCGTAGGTGTAGTTCGCGCTGAACGTGTAGTTGTTCGAGAAGCGTTTGGTCAACGTGAGTTCGAGAGCCTTGTATTCGCGTCGCGGCTTGGCCGATTTGACGTAGCCGGTTTGTTTGTCGAGCTTCAGATCCAAGCCTTCGCCAGGATTGCCGATGGGATAGTTCTCTGATTCATTGAGGCCCAGGATGGCGTGGTCTTCAATCGCGTGATCCACGTTCTTGCGGGTGAAGCGAGCCGTCAGCACGAAGCTGCGCGACAATTCGCGTTCGACGCCGACGGTTATTTCGCTTTGCCGGAAGGCTTTCAAGTCGGGATCAACGCCCGTCACGGGCAGGCCCAGCGCGGTGAATTGCGCCACGCTCAGATTCGACGGGATGCGCTGATCGCGTTGCAGTTGACTCAAGCCGCCCGCCGTCGAGGGATTGCCGCCACCCAGCGGATCCGTCCAGGTGCCCAGAATGCGTTGCGGGGTGTAATAGGCATAGTTCGGATTGGCCTTCGTGATCGGGAAGTAATCCACGCGCTGGAAGTTGCCGCCAAACAGCCCGCGCGGCAACTCGAACTTCAGCCGGTCATAAAACCAGCTATAGTTGCCGTAGATTTTCGTTTTGCCGTCGCCGAACGCGTCATACGCCCCGCCCAAACGCGGAGCGATCTTCTTGCCCCAGCCCAGGCGAATCGGCGGAATGGGCGAACCGGCCAGTGCAAAGCCTTCGTTGTAAGACGGCAGGTTTTCCTTCTCCAGTCGCATGCCCAAATTCAATGAGAGGCGCGTGATCGGTTGCCAGCGATCCTGTACATAAATGGCCTGATAACGATTACGCGCTTCACCCTTCGCGCCCGCGCGCGACAGCGTCCCCACGCCGATGCAGGCGTCGCTGCCGATGACGCAAGGCAAACTGACGGAAATACCGGACGAGATGTAATCCTGCCCGTAATTCAGCGATACCGTACCCGTGCCGGCGTTGCCGCCGAGTACCGTGTTGATGGTTTTGCCGAATTGATAACCGCCTTTGAATTCATGGCGTCCGCCGAAACTGTTAACCAGATAGCTGACATCGCCGTTGAATTCATTTCTGACCGACACGTCATAGGAGGTGATGGAATTGGTCGAAAGATTCGCGAAGCCGCGCGCGCAGCCTGTTTGATAGAGGTCGTAGGCCGATGCCGCGCCACCGCAAACATAGCGCGGCTCATTCGCCAACGCATAGTTGCCGCCCTTTTGATTCTGGAAGGCGCGCCCGTAACGGAAAGTCGCCACCAGTTTGCTGGTGGGCGTCCAAACCACCTGACCGGTGACGTTATTCGAGTTGACACGCCCGCCTTGCAAACGCGCGTATTGTTCGGAAGGGTAGGAAGTCCCAGCGTAGGTGGTGTTCACCGGAATGGAAGTCGTGATGGTTCCGAAAGGCAGGTTGCCGTCGGTAATTTCCGGATTCCACAAGTACGTCGCCGAACCGCGCAGACTATTGAAAATCGCGCCGTCCAACCGGCCAAAGGCGTATTCGCTCTTGATGTTTTGTTTGTAGGTGAGCGGCACTTGTGTGACGCCGCCCGTCACGCGCGGTGCCAGCACGAGAGTTCCCGTCGAGAAATTCGCATTGGTCAGCGCATTGTAGAAATTCGAGACGCGCGTGGTGCGAAACATCTGCGGCGAATAAGCGCCTAGAAACCACAGCCGATTCTTGATGAGCGGCCCACTGAATGTTCCGGTCGGATAGATGTTCGCGAACTTATCTTTGTTGGGCCGGAGCAGATAAGTGTAATCAGGGTTGGCGGCAAACGCGGCGGCGCAGTTGGCAAAACCCGTGCAATTGTTCTGTCCCACAAATCGCGACATCGCGGCGCGCCCACGCGGCTGCAAACCGCTGACGTCGAATTCCGAACCAACGTCAAAACGGAACTTGTCCGTGCCCGACTTTGTGGCCACCGATACCACGCCGCCCGAAGCGCCGCCGTGCTCGGCTTCGAAGCCGCCGGTTTTAATTTGAATGTCCTGAACCAGCGCGAGCGGGATATTGTTGACGCCGTTGAGCGTACCGGTACGGTAGTTTTCCACCGACAACCCGTCCACCACAAAGCTGTTTTCCGATCCCGACGCCCCGTCTACCTGAAAGCCCCCCGACAATGATTCGCCACGGGTGGCCGGCGAAGCGCGCAAGACGGAAGTAAGGCTCGTGCCTTTGGGCAATTGCTCAATCAGCTTGGAGGTGATGTTCGTCTGTACCTTGCTGTCGGTCGTGTCAATGTTCACGCCCAATTGATCGGATGTGACCACAACAGTTTCAGACGCGGCGGCAACTCCAAGTTTGATGTTGGCCGTGGTCGTGTTCTCAATAGTCACAGTCACATCGTCCACTATCGCCGCTGCAAACCCGCCCGTGGCTGCGGCGGTGATCTTGTAATCGCCGGCGGGAATTTGCACGACGCGGAAGACGCCTTGCGCATTGCTCTGCACTGTGCGGGCAAAACCAACCGTCTTGCCGGTCACCATCACGTTAACCCCCGGTACTGCCGCGCCGTTGGGATCCGTAACCGTGCCTTCGATGTCGCCGGTGGTACGCTGTGCGAACACCGCTACGGACAAGCAGAAAACGACAGCGAAGGCTGCCATTATTGTCCTAAAACCGATTTTCATGGTTTGAACTCTCCTTTTGCTTTCGGTCCGCGAAGCCAAGCGCAATAACGGGCCTGACCAGCAACTTCCCCTGGAGTCCGCCCGGCACGCACCGAAAGCTCCAGCGTCTGGATCGCGTTATTCAAATTTTGTTGGGTTGGCGCGACGACTGCGCCAAAATTTGGAACGAGCGCGCGTATGCTAGGGCACGAGCAGCTATCTTTCCAGCCGCTTGAACCTGTCGCCAAAAAATATTTGGCCTACCAAAAAAAAACGATTGGGGCAGGCGAATCATCGCCTGCCCCAATCGGTCTGGAAAGAATGGCTGTGTTTGAGACAGGGTTTACGGCGCAAAGAAGCCGCTCACGTCCACAATCAAATCAGTCTGCGTCAGAGCGAAGATGTTAAACATCCCTGTCGCCCCCAAACCGACAGTGAAGTGACGGTTCAAGACCTGGCCCGCCGCGAAGTTCGATGAAGCCACCAAAGGTTGCGCCGCGCCCTGCGGCCAAAAGGTCAGATAACCGGCTTGGTTGTTGACCACCGTGGCGTTGCCGACAATGGCCAACGCATTGTTCGCAATCGTCTGTCCGTCGCAAGCGCCGCGCGCCTGCTGCTGCCGCGTCGAACCCGCCGCCAGCGGCGCGCCCGGCGTATAACAGCCCGTGAATCCGGCCCGCGTTTCCAGCAACCGCACCGGACTGGGAAGTGACGTGAACAACAATCCCACGCCATTGGCGTCGTTGGCTTCGGTCGAGTAATACCCCAGCACGTCCACCACCATATCCAAACTCGTAATGGTGAAGATGTTGAACTCGCCCGTCGCCGACAGCCCGACCGTGAATGGCGCATTCATCACCTGCCCCGCGCCAAAGTTTGAACTCGCCGCCAGCGGACGCGCCACTCCGCCCGGATACAAGGTGATGAACCCTCCGCCGCCATTGAGCGTCGTTGCGTTGCCGACAATCGCCAATGCCGAAGTCGGAATCGTCACACCGTCATACGTGACGCGCGCTTGCTGCGGCGTATCAACGTTGGCCTGAATCTTCGTGCCGGGCGTGAAGGCTCCGCTCAAACCCGCGCGCGTTTCCAGCAAGCGAATCGGTTTCGGCAGCGGATGGAAGTACAAGCCCCCATTGGCCGGCGGAGCGTAATAGCCGGTGATGTCCACCACCACGTCGGTATTCGAGGTGACGAAAATCTTGAACGAGCCATCGGCATTGCCCAGACCGACCGTGAAGACGTTGTTGATGACTTCGTTCGGCGCGAAGTTCGAGTTGGCAACCAGCGGTTGCGCGGCATCACTCGGATAAAGCGTCAGGAAGCCGCC
>CAZRXE010000541.1:0-5197 GCA_964603695.1 uncultured Heliomicrobium sp. | reverse complement strand
CGTTCCCGCCGCGTGATGAAGAGTGCCGGTTTTCAAATCCAGTTTATAAACCGCGTTCCCTTCGCGCAGCGCCAGCCATAAGTTTCCCTGCCGATCAAAATCCATTGCGCGCGGCCCGTTTAGCGGAGCTGTAGCGAGCTTCGCGCCGTCCGGCGTCGGTAGTTTTTCGCCCGTTCCCGCAAAAGTCGTGATGACGCCGGTCTGCAAATCCACGCGGCGAATGCGATGGTTCAGAATGTCGCAGATGTAGAGTTTGCCGGAGGAGTCAAACTGAATACTGTGCGGCTGATTCATCGCGGCTTTGGTCGCCGCGCCGCCGTCGCCGGAAAATCCCGCCGTGCCGGTTCCGGCGACAGTCGTGATGATGTGCGTTTTGGCGTCCACGCGGCGGACGGTGTGATTCAACCGTTCGACGAAAAACAGATTGCCCGCGCGGTCGAAGCGGACTTCGTAAGGTTCATTCAATTCGGCTTTGACGGCCAAGCCGCCGTCGCCGGAATAACCTTTCTTGCCAGTGCCGGCGACGGTCGTAATCGTGCCGTCGGCGGCAATGCGGCGTAAGGCGTGGTTGTTGGTGTCGCAAACATAAAGCGCGCCGTCCGGACCGCGCACCACGCCAAAAGGGTTGTCCAATTTGGCTTTCGTCGCCGCGCCGCCGTCGCCCGCGTAGCCCGCCTGCCCGGTTCCCGCCACGGTCAGAATTTTTCGGTTGCCGTCTTTCCCAAAATAAACGCCGCACAGCAGCGCCGGCAGCAGTAACACCGCGCCTATTTTTTTCATGCCGTCTTCCTTTCGCCTGGTTGATCTTTGCACTTCGCTGAAGCGGGCATAGAATACGCGCCGTCCGAAACTCTCGAAAGCCCGCAGTACTGTTTCAACAACTATTTCTGCTTGATTCCCAACGGAGGGAAGTTATGAGTCGAATCCGCCACCTGAAATATCTGGTGCTGTTGTTCGCGTTGGTTTGCAGCGTCTGGGCCAGTGAAGACAAGCCGCGCTTCACCTCGGCGCAGCTTAAACATTGGGCGTATAAGCCCGTCGTCAAACCTGCGGTCCCAACCGTCAAAAATCGCGCTTGGATCAAAACGGACATTGATGCTTTTATCCTGCGCGACCTGGAAAAGAATCAACTTGCTCCGTCAACGCGGGCAGACAAAGTAACGCTGCTGCGCCGCGCAACGTTTGATTTGACGGGCTTGCCGCCCACGCCCGAAGAAACGACCAACTTCCTGGCGGACAAATCTCCGAAAGCGTTTGAGCGAGTTGTTGACCGTTTGTTGGCGTCGCCGCATTACGGCGAAAAGTGGGCGCGGCATTGGCTCGATCTGGCGCGCTACGCCGAAAGCGAAGGTTTCAAGGCGGACGAAACGCGCCCCAACGCCTGGCGCTATCGCGATTATGTCATCAAGTCTTTCAACGCGGACAAACCCTACGACCGCTTTGTGCAGGAACAAATTGCCGGCGATGAACTCTGGCCGGAAAACCCTGATGCGCTGGTGGCGACGGCTTTCAATCGGCATTACCCCGACGAAAGCAACGCGCGAAATCTGATGCAGCGGCGGCAGGAGATTTTGAACGACATTACAGACACGGTCGGCTCGGTGTTTCTGGCCACGACCATCGGCTGCGCGCGCTGCCACGATCACAAATACGATCCCGTCTTGCAGCGCGACTATTACCGGCTTCAAGCCTTCTTCGCCGCCACGCGCTCCAAAGACGATTACGTGCTGGTTTCCGCCGCCGAACAGGAGGAACACAAACGCAAGCTGGCCATCTGGCAGGAACAAACCAAAGACTTGCGCGAACAAATCCAGCAGATGGAAGCGCCGGTTTTGAAAGCCATTTATCAGGACAATTTCGAAAAGTACCCGGACGATGTTCAACAGGCCATTCTGACGCCGCCCGAAAAGCGCAACACAATGCAATGGCTGATGTATCACAAATCCAACTGGCTGCTCGGTTCCGGCATGGATGAAGACGGCAACGGCGTGCGTTCGCGGCTGAAAGGCGAAGAGAAAAAGAATTACGAAGACTTGCGCGCCAAGCTGGCGGCGTTTGATTCGATCAAACCCAAACCGTTGCCTATCGGCTCCGGCATCACGGACGTTGGCCGTCAAGCGCCTGTGCATCACGTGATGGCCGGCGGCGCTTACGATGCTCCGCGCGAAGAAATTCAGCCCGGTTTCCTGACCATCATTGATAAAGAACCTGCGACTATTGTCCCGCCGGAAAACTGCCAATCGACAGGCCGCCGCACGGCGTTGGCCAAATGGTTGACCGATCCGAAAAATCCACTGACGGCGCGTGTGATGGTCAATCGGCTGTGGCACTACCATTTCGGACGCGGCATTGTCGGCACGCCCAACGATTTCGGGATGATGCGCGAAACGGAGACCAATCGCGAACTGCTTGATTACCTGGCCGTCACGTTCATCGAAAACGGCTGGAGTATGAAATCCATGCATCGCTTGCTGATGCTTTCCAGCACGTATCAACAGGCTTCGGAGTTCAACGCCGTCACCGCCGCCAAAGACCCCGACAATCAATTGTGGTGGCGATACCAGCGTCAACGCCTGACCGGAGAAGAGATTCGCGATGCGATTCTCGGCGTCAGCGGCCAGTTGAACGCGCAGATGGGCGGCCCGAGTGTCTTCCCTGAAATCCCAGAAGGCATGGAAGTGCGCGGCGGTTGGAAGAAAAACGAAGACCCGCAAGCTAAAAATCGTCGCAGCATTTATGTGTTTGTGCGGCGCAATTCGCGTTACCCGATGTTCCAGGCGTTCGATATGCCGGACACTCACGAAAGCTGCGGACGCCGCATCCATACGACCACCGCGCCGCAAGCCCTGGAACTGCTCAATGACAAAGTCGTCTTGCGAGCAGCGGAAGCCTTCGCCGGTCGAGTGATCGAAGCTTCGAAACCCACTTCGACCGACTGGCCGGCGACGGCTTATCGCTTGGCGTATTCACGCGCGGCGACGGCGAAGGAATTGGCTCTCGCTGCGGACTTCCTGCAAAAGCAATCCGCCGTCATCAAAACCCGATTGGCCGAAAAACAATCCGTAGCGGTTCCGGCCAAACTGCCTGCCGGCGTTGATCCGGCACTGGCCGCGGCGCTGGTGGATTTCTGCCATGTGCTGTTCAACTCGAATGAGTTTGTTTACGTCAACTGAAACGGAGCGCCGCCATGAGTGATCGTCATGAAGACACGTTTTCCCCAAAAGAAAAATCCTTGCTTCAGCGCCGCAACTTCCTGATGCAGGCCGGCGGCGGACTGGGTTCATTGGCGCTGACTTCGCTGCTCGCCGATGATTTGCTCGCGCAGGACAAAACGCCTGATCCGTTGTCTCCAAAACAGCCGCACGTCAAACCGCGCGCCACGTCCGTCATCTGGCTGTTTCTGGAAGGTGGCCCCAGCCATCTGGACACGTTCGATCCCAAACCCAAACTGATGGAGCTGGCCGGAAAGCCTATGCCGGAATCCTTCGGCAGGCCGATTACGGCCATGGGTACGGCATCAAACAACATCTTTCCCAGTCAGCGCACCTTCAAAAATTACGGCCAAAGCGGCATTCCCGTCAGCGATTGGTTGCCGCGCATTGCCGAACACGCCGATGAGTTGGCCGTCATTCGCTCGTGCTGGGCGGACGGGTTGAATCACGTCGGTTCGGTTTGCCAGATGAACACCGGTTCGATTTTGGCCGGACGGCCTTCGCTTGGGGCTTGGACGACTTACGGCTTGGGGACGGCGAATCAGAATCTGCCTTCGTTCGTGGTGATGGCCGACGGCGCGGAAGTGCTGGGCGGCGCGAAAAATTGGAGTGCGGGATTTTTGCCGGCGGTCTATCAAGGCACGCAGTTTCGCGCCAGCGGCTCTCCGGTCTTTTACTTGAAGCCGCCGGAAACCGTCAGCGACCAGCAACAGCGCAACAAGCTGGATTTGCTGGCGCAACTCAACGAACGCTTTTCCGCCAATCGCCAGGACGACACGGAATTGCTGGCGCGGCTGAACACTTACGAACTCGCCTACCGCATGCAAACCGCCGCGCCCGAAGCCATTGACCTGACGAAAGAGACCGAAGCGACCAAAAAGCTTTATGGGTTGGACAATCCGCTGACGCAGAAATACGGCACGATGTGTTTGATGGCGCGCCGATTGGTTGAACGCAACGTGCGCTTCATTCAACTGTACAGCGGCAGCGGCAGCGGCTGGGACGCGCACCAGAATCTGGAAAGCAATCACTCCAAACTCTGCGCCGGCACGGATCAGCCGATTGCCGGATTGCTGGCGGATTTGAAATCGCGTGGCTTGCTGGATACGACGCTGGTCGTCTGGGGCGGAGAATTTGGCCGCACGCCGTTTTCCGAAAAAGGCAATGGCCGCGATAACAATCCGTGGGGCTTTACGATTTGGATGGCCGGCGGCGGCGTCAAAGGCGGTCGGATCATCGGCGCGACTGATGAAATCGGTTTGCGCGCCATCGAACGCCGCGCGCACGTTCACGACATTCACGCCACGATTCTGCATTTGCTGGGACTTGACCACCTGCGCACGCTGTATCCGCACAATGGGCGAATGGAACGCCCGACGATGACCGACGGCGAAGTCATCCGCGAAGTGTTTGCGTAAAGGAGAATCCCCCATGTTACTCGGCTCCACATTGCTTGAAGTTGGAATCGGTGTTGTTTTCGTTTATCTGCTGTTGAGCCTGCTCTGTTCGGCCTTCAACGAATTGATCGAATCCTTTGCCAAATACCGTGCGCGCGATTTGGAGACGGGCATTCGCCGGTTGCTGAGCGATCCCGGTTTGGCGGAAGCATTTTTCAATCACCCGTTGGTGAAGCCTTTGGGAGAAAAACCTTCCTACATTCCGGCTCGCACTTTTAGTCTGGCGCTGTGGAATCTGGCGACGGCAGGTGCGGAGAAAGGAGAGAAGCTCGCTGCCGGCATCACCCGGGATTTGACCGCCATCAAAGACGTGATTGCCGGTTTGAATGACGCGCAGTTCGGAAACATCAAGGTTTCCCTGCTGACTTTGATTGATGAAGCCGGCAACGATCTGGGCCAGGCGCGCACTAACATAGAGCAATGGTACGACGATGCGATGGAGCGCGTTTCCGGCTGGTACAAACGACGCACGCACAAACGGCTGATTGTCATGGGCTTCATCGCAGCGGCGCTGCTCAATGTGGATAC
>CAZRXE010000540.1:0-3342 GCA_964603695.1 uncultured Heliomicrobium sp. | reverse complement strand
TGGGCTTATCTCAAGGTGGGAGAGGCTGATTACCAAACGCCGTTGCGAGCCTTGCGGGCGCGGGCCAGAAACGGCCTGACGCGCGATGAACTGGGGCTGGCGCTGATGCGCGTCATTGCTTTGTTTCGGGATGGACATGCTTATGTGACGGGGTTTCAGTTTCCCGCCGGAACACTCCCGTTTCTGATTAAACCCGCAGGCGGAAAGTATGTCGCCTTCAAACCTGACCGAACGGATTTTCTATTACCAGATTTTCCTTTTCTGTTGACCGTTGACGGCAAAACCGTTAGTTACTGGCGCAACATCGTCAGGCCGCTCGCGCCCAAAGGTTCGCCACAATATCTCACCTATCTGACGCTGAAAGACCTGCAACGAATCCAGTTCATTCGCCAGATGGCTGGTTTACCGCAACGTGACGAAGTCAGTCTGCGGCTGGCCTCAGTGGACGGAAAACGTACCACTTTGCTGACCCTCAACGTGAGTGGACAGACAGTTACTGAAGAGCGCTGGCCGATAACGACATCGCGCCTGTTGCCAGACAACATCGGTTATTTGCGAATCCCGGTTATGAATGCGGCGGCGGTGGAAACCATTCGTCAATGGATGCCGCAGTTCAAAACAACCAAGGGGTTGATCGTGGATATTCGGGATAATGGCGGTGGCTCACGCGCCGCGTTACGCGAACTCTTTCCTTACGTGATGAACAGCGCCGCCGCGCCGCATGTAGCCAATGCCTCGAAATATCCGCTCTTTCGTGAGTTCACCCCTGGACAACTGGAAGACCGCTTTATGTACCGCGAGGACTGGCAGGGCTGGACGCCGGAAGAGCGCAATTCGATTGCGCAATTCAAACGCAGTTTTCAACCGGACTGGCAGCCTCCGGTGCAGGAATTCAGTGATTGGCATTATTTAGTCTTGGCGCGGCACAACAATGCGGCAGCTTATCACTATGATCGGCCCGTCGTGATCTTGATGAACGAAGACTGCTTCAGCGCCTCGGATATTTTCCTCTCGGCCTTCAAAGGCTGGCCGGGCGTGACACTGATTGGCATGCCCAGTGCCGGTGGTAGCTCCCGCGTCGTCGCCATTACGTTAAAGAACTCCGGGCTGAAAGTTGGGCTAGGATCAATGGTTTCGTTTCAACGCAATGGCCGTTTGTATGACGGAAACGGTGTGCAGCCTGACATTCTGGTTGCCCCCTCGCCCGTTTACTTCCTGAAGGGTGGGACGGACAACGTATTATTGCGAGCAACACAGTTTATCCAGCAGACTTCGCGTAAACGCTGAGGCGCGGCCTGATTATTCACCAAAGCAGGCTACTCACCTCGTGTAAAGAACTGTTCATTGAAAACTGGGCGTCAGCGGCACACCGCTCTCGCTACACTGCGCAATCACGTTTTCACCTTCATCTGGGAGACAGCTTGCATGGAAACCTTGCGACAAGACATCCGTTTCGGCGTTCGCACGCTGCTTAAAAAGTCCGGCTTCAGCACGGTCGTAATCCTGACGCTCGCGCTTGGCATCGGCGCGACAACAGCCATTTTCAGTCTGATTTACGGTATTCTGCTCAAACCCTTTCCGTATCGCGCGCCGGAGGAGTTGGTGCGGATTCAAAGCGTCAACTTCAAAACTTCGCAAAGTTACCGTGGCGGTTCATTGCCCGACCTGGAAGACTGGCGACGAATGAACCGCACGCTGGAAGAGCTGGGCGCGTACACGACCTTCGATTCCGACATTCGCGGCGATGAGCCATCGGAAGCCGTCAAGCTGTCGCAACTCAATCCGCAGGCGCTCTCGATTCTCGGTGTCACGCCCATCATCGGGCGCATGCTCAGGCCGGAAGAAGACATCAAGGGCGGCGATGTGAATAAGGCGCTCATCAGCTACCGGCTGTGGCAGCAACGGTTCGGCAGCGATCCGAACATCGTGGGACGCACGGTGCAGACTTCGATCAACACCTTCAGCATCGTCGGCGTGATGCCGCCCAGTTTCGCTTTTCCTGAGCAAACCGACCTGTGGACGCCGATGGAAAGTTTTTATGCGCAGACGGGGCGGCCAAAGGTGCGCATCGGCAGGTTCTATCCAATCATCGCGCGGCTGAAACCGGGCGTGACGCTGGCGCAGGCCGAAAGCGATTTGAACAACATCGCCGCCGCGCTGGAATCGCAATACCCGAAAGACAACGAAGCCATTCGCGTCCGTCTGTCAACGCTGCGCGATGCTGAAGTCGGCAACATTCGTCCATACTTGTTGCTGCTGTTGGCGGCGGTCGCGTTCGTGCTGTTGATCTGCTGCGCGAACGTGGCGAACCTGCTGCTGGCGCGGGCGGCGGCGCGGCAACGAGAGTTTTCGTTGCGCGCGGCGCTGGGCGCTTCACGCGGACGATTGGTGCGCACCCTGTTGACCGAAAGTGTGCTGCTCAGTTTGAGCGGCGGTTTGCTGGGCGTGGGGCTGGCCTTTGTCGCGGTCAAAGCCTTGCTGCGGTTGATTCCCGTTGAGCTGCCGTTTTGGCTGAAGGTGGAGTTGAACGCGCCCGTCCTGCTTTTCAGTTTCGCGGTGGCGGTGGCGACCAGTTTGATTTTCGGAACCGTGCCCGCGCTCCTGGCCTCGCGCGTCAATTTGAGCGATGTGCTCAAGGAAGGCGCGAAAGGCTCAGCGGCGGGCGGACGATTGCGCGGCGCGCTGGTCGTGGCCGAAGTCGCGCTGTGCTTACTGCTGCTGGTCGGCGCGGGATTGATGATGCAGAGCTTCCTGAAGCTGCAAAACCTCGACACCGGTTTTGGAACAGACAATCTGCTCGTGCTGCGCGTGACGAATTACCGGGATGGCAAGCGCGCGGAAAGATCGGCAGCGCTTTCCGCCTTTCACGAACGGGTGCTGGAACGGATGCGCCAACTGCCGGGCGTCCTTTCCGCTGGCGCGACCAACAGCCTGCCGTATGGGAGCCTCGACGCCGAACGCAACAAAGCCAATCTTCAGGTCAAAGGCCGGACGAATGAGGAATTGAAAATCGCCGCCACGCTGGCCGGAGCCGACATCAGCGCCGGTTATCTGGAAGCGTTGCGCGTGCCGCTCAAGCGCGGGCGGATGCTGGACGCACGTGTCACAACGGACGCGCCGATGGTTGTGCTTCTCAGCGAACGCGCGGCGCAAACGCTCTTCCCCGACCGCGACCCCATCGGGCAGGAAGTTTTCTGGGGCGCGGGCGCTCCAGATGCCGAGAATCCGTATTGCACGGTGGTCAGCGTAGTCGGCAACATCAAGCATCAGGCCATCGAAGCCGCCAATGCGCTGGAGCTTTACTATCCTTACACGCAATATCCGGTGACCAATGTGTACTAC
>CAZRXE010000539.1:0-4915 GCA_964603695.1 uncultured Heliomicrobium sp. | reverse complement strand
TCAACGTCATCGGCGAACCGGTGGACGAACGCGGCCCGGTTCCCGCGACCGACTACTACTCGATTCACCGTCACGCTCCCAGCTTCGAAGAGCAGTCCACCGAGATGGAAATGCTCATTACCGGCATCAAAGTAATTGACCTGATTCAGCCTTTCCTGAAAGGCGGAAAGATCGGTTTGTTCGGCGGCGCGGGCGTGGGTAAGACCGTGACGATCATGGAACTCATCAACAACGTCGCCAAAGCTCACGGAGGATTTTCGGTGTTTGCAGGCGTCGGTGAGCGCACGCGCGAAGGTAACGACCTATGGCTGGAAATGCGCGAAGGTAAAGTTATTGATGACGATGACATCACCAAATCCAAAGTGGCTTTGGTGTACGGTCAGATGACCGAACCGCCCGGAGCGCGTTTGCGCGTGGCGCTATCGGGACTGACCATCGCCGAATACTTCCGCGATCAAGGTCTGGACGTGCTGCTGTTCGTGGACAATATCTTCCGCTTCACGCAGGCGGGTTCCGAAGTGTCCGCGCTGCTTGGCCGTATGCCGTCTGCGGTGGGCTATCAGCCGAACCTGGCGACGGAAATGGGCGAGTTGCAGGAACGCATCACTTCGACCAAGACCGGTTCGGTGACTTCGGTGCAGGCGATTTACGTTCCGGCAGACGATTTAACCGATCCCGCTCCGGCGACGGCATTTGCGCACCTTGACGCAACGACCGTGCTGGCGCGTGAAATCGCGGCGCTGGGCATCTTCCCGGCGGTGGATCCGCTGGCTTCGACTTCACGCATTCTCGATCCGAAGATCGTCGGCGACGAACACTACAATTGCGCGCAAGACGTGAAGCGCATCCTGCAACGCTACAAAGACCTGCAGGACATCATCGCTATTCTGGGCATTGACGAACTGTCCGAAGACGACAAGCTGACAGTGGCGCGCGCGCGTAAAATCCAACGCTTCCTGTCGCAACCTTTCCACGTTGCCGAACAATTCACGGGCATTCCCGGTGCGCTGGTTTCGCTGGAAGACACGATTCGCGGTTTCCGCGAAATCATGGACGGCAAACACGACGATATTCCTGAACAGGCTTTCTACTTGAAAGGCACAATTGAAGAAGTCGTCGAAGCGGCGAAGAAGATGTAATCAAGGTGGTAGATGGTAGGTTGTAGAAAGAACCTACCACCTACCACCTACCACCTACCACCTACCACCTGAATATGGCAGACAAACTAAATCTTGAAGTCATCACGCCGGAGCGCCGCGTGCTGAGCGAAGCGGTGGACGAAGTCGTCGTGCCGGGTCTGGGCGGCGAACTGGGCATTTTGCCGGAACACACGCCGTTGATTTCCCAGCTTCAGACCGGCGTGTTGGTTTATCGTCAGGGCGCGGATCGCAAGCAGTTGCACGTCAGCGGCGGCTTCGTCGAAGTCCAGCCGGATCGTGTTTCCGTTCTTTCCGATGTCGCCGAAAAGCCTGAGGAGATTGATCTGGAACGCGCGCAGCGAGCCAAGGAACAAGCGGAAAGAGACCTGAAGTCGCAAGGTGAGGACGTTGATTACCGCGACGCCGAACAGAAACTCCAACGCGCGCTGACACGCATTCAACTCGCCGGCAAAGGCTAGGCTGAAGTTCAATCACGATAACCGAACCGCGCTCCAACGCAAATTGGAGCGCGGTTTTTATTTGCGTCGAACGAAATCAGGCTCGCGGGTCTTCTCATCCAGAAACGGTTGCTGTATTTTCCAGCCGCGCAAACGCGCGTCACACTTCAACCCATAAACCCCTCATAGGAGCAAAAATGATCGAACGAAGAACCGTACTCAAAGGTGCTGGCGCGGCCTTCACCGCGTCGTTGTTCACGGGCCGCGTCAAAGGCGCGAACGACCGTATCGCTGTCGGCCACATCGGCCTGGGCGCGATGGGATCAAGCAATCTAGGTTTCGCGTTGAAAATCCCCGAAGTCCAGGTCGCGACGCTGTGCGATGTTTACCAGCCGCATTTGGAAAGAGCCGTCGCCACGGCGGCCAAAGCCGAAGTCAAGCCGAAAACCGTCAAGGACTTTCGCGAAATTCTGGCTGACAAATCCATTGATGCGATCTGCGTTTCGACGCCCGATCACTGGCACGCTTACATGGCCATCGAAGGCTGCAAGGCGGGCAAAGATGTGTTCGTCGAAAAGCCCGCGTCGGTTTATGTCGAGGAAGGCCAGAAAATGGTGCAGGCTGCGCGCAAATACAATCGCGTCGTTCAGGCCGGCACGATGCAACGCTCCGGCGGATATTTCAAAAAAGCCGCCGAACTGGTGCAAAGCGGAATTCTCGGCGACGTGACCTTCGTCCACACCTGGCAGTCCGGCGCGGTCAAAAAAGAAGGCTGGGGCAAACCCGCTGATGGCCCGGTTCCGGCGGGACTGGATTGGGATCTGTGGTTGGGCCCCGCGCCCAAAGTGCCTTTCAACCTGAACCGCTGGGGCGTGGGTGTGACGACGTTTCCGACGTTTCGGTACTTCTGGGATTACGCCGGCGGTGCCATGACCGATTGGGGCGTTCACCTGATTGATCCGGTGCATCAATGCTTCGGCGAACCGATGCCGTCGGCGATTTCAGCGCAGGGCGACAAGCTGTACGTGCAGGACAACGTGGACACGCCGGACACGATGATTGCCACGTTCCGCTATCCCAAATTCATGCTGACTTATGAAAGCCGCACCGCCAATCCGATGCCGATGTTCGGCAATCAGGGCGCGGGAACTGCAATTCACGGAACCGAAGCCACAGTCATAGTCACGCGCGGCGGTTGCTGGCTGGTTCCAAATGGCAAGTCGAAAGTCGAAGCGCAAACCTACGAAAACAACAACGCGATGCGCGACCTGAACATGCCGCACTGGAAAAACTTCGTCGAATGCATCAAGTCGCGTGCAAAGCCCACCAGCGACATCGAAACCTGCGTTCGCTCTTCGACGGCCTGCATCCTGGCCAATCTTTCGATGCGCCATAAAACCTGGCTCGATTGGGACGAAAAGAACTGGACTGTCAAACAAAGTCACGTCCGCCCGCACCTGAAAGCCAAATACCGCGCACCGTGGAAATTGGAAGTTTAAAAAGAACCTTCGCCCCTGGGAGCGCACGCGGGGCCGCGTGCGCTCTCAGGAATTCAAAAAAATGACTCCCTTCACTTCATTTTCGCGCCGCGCGTTTTTGACTCAATCAGCGGCGTTGGCGCTTACAACCATTTCTTCTGCCAAACCGATTCCGGCCATTGACACGCACACGCACTTTTACGACACATCCCGCGCGCAAGGTGTGCCCTGGCCGCCGCCGAGCGAGCCGGTTCTGTACAGGCCGCACTTTCCGCAGGAGTTTCAAACTCTGACCAAACCGCTTGGTGTGGTCGGCACGGTCGTCGTCGAAGCCAGTCCGTGGGTGGAAGACAATCAGTGGATTTTGGACTTGGCCAAAGACAACCCCTTCATTCTCGGCTTTATCGGCAATCTGGAATTGGGCAAACCGGAATTCGCCGCAAATCTGAATCGCTTCGGCGCAAATCCGATTTTTCGCGGCTTGCGCGTCAATGGACGCGCGCTCGGCAATGGGTTAGGGCAATCGGCATTTGAAAAAGACCTGCAAAGGCTGGGCGAACGCGGCTACGCGCTGGATGTGTTGGGTGACGGCGCGATACTGCCGAACGTGGTGCGCGTCGCCAAACTCGCGCCGGGCTTGCGCATCGTGATTGACCATCTGCCATTCGGCGAATGGGACAACGACCTTGCCGCAATGCCGCGAGCGTTGGCGGAGACGGCACAACTGCCGAACGTTTACGCGAAGGTTTCCAACGTCGTGCGCCGCGCGGACGGCAAAGTGATTGAAGCGCTGGAAAATTACCGGCCCGCGCTGGATGCGTTGTGGAAATTGTTCGGCGCGGAGCGATTGATCTTCGGCAGCAACTGGCCGGTCAGCAATCGCGTTGCGCCTTATGCCGCCTTGCACAAAATCGTCGCCGACTATTTCGCCGCGCGCGGGCAGACAGCGGCGGAAAAATACTTCCGGCAAAATTCGCTCGCCGCTTACGGCTGGATTGCGCGCGGCGAAGCGCGGAGGCTGAAACAATGAAGCGTTCGATTGCGCTGTTGATCCTCATCTATTTGGGAAGCCTGCCTGCTTCATCTCAACCCGCTTCGCGCACGCCCAAACCGCCGCTTGCGCCGCCTGCCGGAAGCTTGCCCGCCGTGCGCGACACTTGCGCGAACTTCTGGACACTCGCGCCCGCCGAAAACAATCGGCGCAGATTGCTGGTGCTGCCCGCGCAAGCGCCGACCGCTTGGATCGAGCCGAACATCAACGGAACCGAAGCTACCGCGTGGACTTCGATTCGCGCGGATGAAATCGGTTTCGTCTGGCTGACTGAAAAAAATCGCACAGTGCGTTTCGATCCGCGCAAACCGCAGGAAGGCGCAAAGGAAACAGCGTTTGCGGCAACCAGCGTTGCGGCGCAAAGCCGATGGCAAATCGTCGCAAGAATGCCGGCCAGCAATCACGATCTGACGGCGGCGGTCTTGGGCGACAAGCTTTACGTCGCGGGCGGACTGACCGCCGAATGGGGATTCCCGACACGCTCGCATCCGTTTGATGAACTGTGGGAGCTGGACACGAAAACATGGCAATGGCGCGTGGCGGGCAAGTTTGGCCGCGGGCGGATTTACTGCGCGACGGCGGCGTTCGCGGGCAAGATTTGGATCATCGGCGGCGATGTGATCGAAGCCGACGGCGCACGCCACGCCGTGACGACCGTGCAGATTTACGATCCGCGCACGGGCCAAATCAGTGAAGGCATTCCCAACACGATTGCTCGTCCGATGCCGATGGCGCTAGCGGCAAACGGCAGGCTTTATGTAATGGGCAACGAGCGCGACCGCTACGATC
>CAZRXE010000538.1:0-3214 GCA_964603695.1 uncultured Heliomicrobium sp. | reverse complement strand
CGTTATGTGGAATCGCTGTCGGCTTACGCGCGGCAGTTTTTGGAGCAACTGGAAAAACCGGATGTGGACGCCGTGGAAGGTTTGTCGCCGGCGATTTCCATCGAACAAAAGACCACCAGTCGCAGCCCGCGTTCGACCGTCGGCACGGTGACGGAAGTTTACGATTACCTGCGATTGCTGTTTTCTTCCATCGGCCAGCCGCATTGCCACAATTGCGGACGCCCCGTGTCGCGCCAATCCACTGAACAGATCATTCAACACGTCAAGGAATTGCCGGAAGGCCGGCGAGTGATGATCCTTGCGCCGATTGTTCGTGGGCGCAAAGGCGAATTCAAAAAGGAACTGGAAAAGCTGCAAAAGGGCGGCTTCACGCGCGCGCGCATTGACGGCGAAATGCTGAGGCTCGACGACGACATAAAACTGGACAAGCGCCGCAATCACACCATCGAAGTCATCGTGGATCGTTTGCTCATCAAAGACGGCATCGCCCAGCGCCTGGAAGAATCCATTCGCACCGCCACTAAACTGACCGAAGGCATAGTCGTCATTTCCATCGTGGACGGCGAAGAGCGGCTGTATTCGGAAAAGATGGCTTGCGTGTATTGCAATCTTTCGATCCCGCAACTGGAACCGCGCTCGTTTTCCTTCAACTCCACTTACGGCGCGTGCCGCGAATGCCACGGTTTGGGAACGACAATGGAAGTTGATCCGGCCAAGCTGGTGATTGACGACACCGTTCCCGTCAATCAATTGCGCTTTGTCGGCGATGAAGACAAAACCACGGACGCTTATCTGCGCGAAGCCTTGCTGGCCGTCGTGCGCCATTTCGATCAAACGCCGGAAACGCCTTTCGGCAAACTGCCCAAAAAAGCCCGCGACGGATTCTTTTTCGGCTTGGGCGGCAAAGAGAAAATCGAGTTTCGCTACGGCGATTACAAATACAAAGCCGAATGGAAGGGCGCGACCAACTTTCTGCTCGACACGATGAAGCGTTTGCAGCAGGACGACGGCTCTTCGGAAAACCGCTACAACGCGCTGGGCAATCTGATTTCGCCGATCACCTGCCGCGCCTGTCACGGCGCGCGTTTGCTGCCGGAATCGCTGGCCGTCAAGCTCAACGAAAAATCCATCGCCGATTACGCCGCGCTGCCGATTGAAAAAGCGATTGCGGCATTTCAGGCCGTCCAACTGAACAATCGCGAAGAACTGATCGCCGGCAGAATCTTGAAAGAAATCCGCGACCGGCTGCGGTTTTTGAATTCAGTAGGCTTGGGCTATCTGGCGCTGGATCGCCCGGCGGCTACGCTTTCGGGCGGCGAAAGTCAGCGCATCCGTCTGGCCACGCAAATCGGCTCGCAATTGCGCGGCGTGCTTTACGTGCTGGACGAACCGTCCATTGGCCTGCATCCGCGCGACAATCAAAAACTGCTGGAAACGCTGGAAACCTTGCGCGATTTGGGCAACACGGTGTTGGTCGTCGAACACGACGAAGAAACCATCCGCCGCGCCGATTACGTGGTTGACCTAGGCCCCGGCGCAGGCACGCACGGCGGGGAACTCGTCGCCGCCGGCAAACCCGAAGAAATCGCCGCCTCTGAAACTTCCGTCACCGGTCGTTACATTTCCGGCGAACTGAAAATCGAAGTTCCCGCGCAGCGCCGGAAACCAAACGGCAAAGCCATCACAGTGCGCGGCGCGACGGAACACAATCTGAAAAACGTGGATGTCGGGTTTCCGCTTGGCGTGTTGACTGTGGTGACGGGCGTGTCCGGCTCCGGCAAATCCACGCTGGTCGAAGACATTCTGTACCGCGCATTGGCGCGCAAGATTTACCGCAGCCTGGCCGAACCCGGCGCGCACGCAGCCATCGAAGGGCTGGAACACGTGGACAAAATCATCGAAATTGACCAATCGCCCATCGGCCGCACGCCGCGCTCGAACCCTGCGACTTACACCGGACTGTTCACGCCGATTCGCGATTTGTATTCGATGCTGCCCGAATCGCGCGAACGCGGCTACAAGCCCGGACGCTTCAGCTTCAACGTCAAAGGCGGACGCTGCGAAGCCTGCCAGGGCGATGGTTTGAAACGCATCGAGATGAACTTCCTGCCGGACGTGTACGTCACCTGCGAAGTCTGTCGCGGCCAACGTTACAACCGCGAAACGCTGGACGTGCGCTATCAAGGCAAGAACATTTCGCAACTGCTCGACACCACAGTCGAAGACGCCCTGCCGCTGCTGGAAAACCATCCGCAGATCAAACAGAAGTTGCAGACCATTTATGAAGTCGGCCTGGGTTACATCAGCCTGGGCCAATCCGCGACGACGCTTTCCGGCGGCGAAGCCCAGCGCATCAAACTGGCCAAGGAACTTTCGAAGCGCGCGACGGGCCGCACCATTTACATTCTGGATGAACCGACCACGGGCCTGCACTTTGAAGACGTGCGTAAACTGCTCGACGTGCTGCAACGGCTGGTGGATTTGGGCAACACCGTCATCATCATCGAACACAATCTAGATGTCATGAAATCCGCCGACTGGATCATTGACCTCGGCCCGGAAGGCGGCGAAGGCGGGGGCAGAATCGTGGCGGAAGGCACGCCGGAACAAGTGGCGAAAAACAAAAAATCTTACACCGGACAGGCGCTGAGAACAGTTCTGGGAACCAACGGCAATTGAGTTGTCATGTTAGGGAATTGCTCTTCTAGATAAGCGTCGTGTTCGGCTTCGGTCATGGCTCTTTACAGATACCTTTTCTCTTTGCCCCAGGTCAGCCAAGCCTGACGGGCGTCTTCGAACGTATCCGTGTCGCGCCCAGGGTCAGCGTCCGTAATGGCGCGCAACGCCCAAAACCAATGATCGGGCGATTGCTCCAATTCGCGCAGCAAATACGGCACGACCGGCAGTCCCAACCCGATGATACGTTGATAAGCCGGATGCAGGCACATTTGCTTGAGCGACGAAAGATGCTCCGTCTCGCGCTGCCATTGCGCGATCAACCCCCGTAACTCTTGCTCATCAATCTGCCCGGTGGCTGCAACATCATTGACACGCGGTGTGTCAACAGGCTGTTGCTGCAAACGGTGCATCAAGCGTTCAAACAATTGTTGCTGTTCGCCCAGCGACAATTGAACGATGGCGGCTTCAAGATTGTCTACGGTTGTAACAGTCATAATTTTGACTTCCTCACTCAGGTTATCAGCGTGTGCCATCA
>CAZRXE010000537.1:0-3427 GCA_964603695.1 uncultured Heliomicrobium sp. | reverse complement strand
CGTACGCGGCAGCTTCGGTAAACGCTGGAGGTTCGACGTCGAACTCTCCGACGACTGCCACGGACAATGGTTCGATCACCGGTTACGTTGTTCAAAGCCAGGGAACATATACCGGCACGATTTCGGTCAATGCTTCGGGCGTGGTTTCGATCAGCAATGCGAAGCCGGGCGGCGCGCATACCATCACGATTCGTGCCACGGACAATTGCGGCGCGACGCGGGATGCTTCCTTTACGCTGACGGTTAATTGTCCAACCGTCACGATCACGCCGGCGACATTGCCGTCAGGCCAACTCAGTCAGGCGTACGGCCAACAGCTAACCGGCAACGGCGGCACGGGGGCTTATACGTTTGCAATCACGGCAGGGGCCTTGCCGAACGGCGTGAGCTTGTCCACGGCGGGTTTGCTTTCCGGCACGCCGACAGCGACGGGCAGCTTCAGCTTCACGGTTCGCGCGACGGACGGCAATGCTTGCTTCGGCGAGCGGCAATACAACCTGACCATTAACTCCGGCTGCGGCGCTGTGACGATCAATCTCAGTCCGGCGGCGTTGGCCAATGGGTTTGTCGGGACGGCTTACAGTCAAACGCTGACGGCGAGCGGCGGGGCGGCATCCTATGCTTTTGCAGTCAGTGCCGGAGCTTTGCCAAATGGACTGGCGTTGGCGGCGAATGGCGCGCTGACCGGTACGCCGACTACTGCCGGAACGTTCTCTTTCACTGTACAGGCGACGGATGCCAACGGTTGCCTGGGATCGAAGGCTTACACCGTCATCGTCAGCGGCAACGGCTTGCAGTTCTATCCGCTGCCGCAACCTGTTCGCTTGCTGGAAACCCGCCCCGGTGAGACTGGATGCACCATGCCCAGCGCAATCATCAATGCCGGCGGCACGTTCACGCTGCCCGCGCGGACGCCTTGCGCAGGCATTCCCGCAGAGGCTCAAGCCGTGACCGGCAACATCACCGTCGTGCCCACGAGCGGAGGCTTCCTGACGCTGTTTCCAAGCACAGCGGCGCAGCCGACCGTCGCCAATTCCAACTTCGGTCCCAATGAAGTCACCAACAACGTCTTCACCGTCGGACTCGGTGCGACCGGTCCGGATGCCGGCGCGTTCAAGATTTTCGCCAGCGGCACGACTCACGTCATCGTTGACGTGACAGGTTATTTCGCGCCGCCTAACACAGGCGGGCTTTATTTCCATCCGCTGGCCACGCCGGTGCGCTTGCTGGAAACGCGCGCGGGCTTGAATGGCTGCATCGCGCCAAGTTCGCCGCTCATCGGCTCCGGCAACCCGAACTCCGATCCGAATCTTGATTTCGTCATCCAGGGACGTTCGCCGGTGGCTTCGCCTTGCAATTCGATTCCGGCGTCAGCGCAGATGCTGGTCGGCAATGCAACGAGCGTCGTTCCAGACGGCGGAGGTTATCTGACGATTTATCCCAGCGGCGGAACTCGTCCGCTGATCGCCAGTTCCAATTACGGCGGCGGCGACGTCATCAACGGCCCGTTCACCGTCAAACTAGGTGCTGACGGCAAGTTCAAGATTTACACTTTGAGAACGACGCATCTGGTGGTGGACATCATCGGCTATTACAGCGAAGAGGCGGTGGACGCCAACGGCGCGGGCTTGCTCTTCAATCCGCTGCCGGTTCCAGTGCGCTTGCTGGAAACACGACCCGGCGGGCCGCCATTGACCGGCTGCACGCGGACGAATGCGCCGATTCAAGGCAATTTGAACGCGGCGACGCATACGCAGCCGGCAGCGGGCTTTTGCGGCTTGCCGGCATCGGCTCAAGCCGTGGTCGGTAACGCCTCGGTGGTGAGTACGCCGGCTGCGGGCTATCTGACTTTGTTCCCAGGTAACCTGACGATAGCGCCATTGGTCGCGACATCGAACTATCCGACACCGGCTTCATCAGGCTACAACCGGCATTACTTCGTCGGTTTGAGTCCGGTTGACGGGACTTTCAAGGTGCTGACCTCATCCACGACGGAGTTGATTCTGGATGCGTCAGGGTACTTCGCGCCGTAAGAGGACGCGAGTTGAGTTCATCGGCAAAACGAATCCGGTATTTTCGCGTCTGGGCAGGCCTACGCGAAAATACCGGATTCGTTTTGCCGGCAAGTTTTATAAGTGTTGAAAAGTGGAGAACAGTCCTTCTCATTTTCCATAGATCAGTTGGAATTTTTCATTGTCATTGATTGCCGATAAATTGTTGAACTGATTGGTCAATGGCCAATTTCAAATTTCATATCACAAATGGAAAATAAGCAGTGAACTATTATCCGGGAAATGAAAGTTGCCGTTTTGCCGATGGATTTAGAGTGCCAGGTTGCTGCGTAATCTGGCGATGTCGCGTTGAGGTGGTGCGCCGAACAGTTTTTTGTATTCGCGGCTGAAATACGCTGGGTCTTCATAACCGACGCGGAACCCGGCGCTGGCGGCGTCCAGGTCTTCGCCGAGCATCAAGCGGCGCGCTTCCTGCAAGCGGATTTGTTTCTGAAACTGCAAAGGACTCATGGCTGTGACCGACTTGAAGTGATGATGAAAGCCTGAAGTGCTCATGCCGAGTTCGTGCGCGATGTCGTCCATTTTGATTGATTGAGCAAAGTTTTCGCGCAGCAAGCCGATGGCTTTGGAGATGCGTTGGGTGTCTTTGCCTACCGCCAGCAGATGACTGAGCCGTGCGCCTTGCCCGTCCGCCAAAAGCCGGAAAACGATTTCCCGGATAATGAGCGGCGCCAGCACTTTGCTTTCAGCAGGAGCGTCTAGCAACCGCACCAATCTGATCACGGCATCGAGCAGATTGGCATCCATCGGGCTAACGTCCATCGCCTTCAAGCTGACGTTGCCTTTTTTCGGTTCAATACCCGATTCCATCATGACCGAAGCGACGAGCGCAGAATCCAGATTCAACCGAAAACCCAAATATGGTCGTTCTTTTGACGCTTCTTCGACCTGGAACGTGAGCGGCAAATCAACGGTGTAAATCAGGTAATGCCCTGAATCGTAGCGGAAGACTTCATTGCCCAAAAGCGCCTGTTTGCGGCCTTGAGCGACGACGCAAAAAGACGGCTGATACATGGAATGAATCGGCTCCGTCGGGCTGGAGGAACGAGCAAGCCGAAAGCTGGTCGAAACATCCAGAGTTCCGTCGGCGGGCAATGCTCGCGCGATGCGCTCAACCAGTTCTTCACGATTGCTTTGCGCTCTTTGGGCTTCACGTTTAGCTTCTTTTGGATTCATAAGCTCATTTTAGCCATTTTAGTTTTGACACGCATGCCGACGATAAAGTTTTTGCAGGATCGTACAATCATTCGCCAGTATCGTCTTATCGCTTGCACTCAGGAGCTTTTAGAATGAAGGCTCCAACCAACGGATACAAAAAGGATAACTATGCAAAAACGTAAACTTGGACAAAGCGG
>CAZRXE010000536.1:0-2030 GCA_964603695.1 uncultured Heliomicrobium sp. | reverse complement strand
AATGGGCGGCGGGTTTTAACCATTCGCTCCAGCCACCACGAAGCAGTGTCTTCAATCGTCAGTAAACGAATATTGAACGTTCCGTCGCGCGTCGTGGGTGTGGCGGGAATCGCAGGGTTTTCGGCGACGGTTTCGTAATTGACCAATTGATCCACGGTCGCCGCGAAACCCTGCTTCAGAGCATTTTCGATTTCATCCGGCCTTGCGCCGAAACCCGCGCGGCGCAGCAAATGCGCCATCCGGTCATATTGATTGGGCCGAGCAGCCATAACGTCCTCCTTATCCGAGCTTGATTTCCAAAACCATGAAATCAACGTCACTGCCGCGACACTTTTGGTCAGGGCGAACAGGATTTCCAGGAAAATTCGGCGTCCGGCTTCAAAAAACAAATTGCCCTGAGAATTGTCAGTTGCACCTATCGGTTAAAACACTTTCCACATTCCTTTGTTTGCCGCCGAGCAAAAATGCGCCTGGCAATTGAAGAGATGGATGCAGCTACACGATAATCCCGCCGCATTTTTGATAACAGAGCCAAAGGAGCCATTTGATGCCACAAGTCACATCGTTGGAAGAAGCTGTGGAATTTGCTGAAAACCCGGAACCGCGTTGTCCTTGCGTGTTGTTGCTGGACACGTCCGGCTCAATGTCCGGCGTGCCCATTGCCGCGTTAAACGAAGGGTTGCGCGCATTCAAGGACGATCTGGTCAAAGACCCGCTGGCTTCGCGCCGCGTCGAAGTCGCGGTCATTGCCTTCGACAGTCAGGTGCAAATCGTTCAGGACTTCATCACCGCCGATCAATTTATTCCGCCGACGCTCAGTGCGGGCGGGGCGACGTTGATGGGCAGCGCCATTCATCAGGCATTGGATTTAATCGCCGCGCGCAAATCGCAATATCGCGCCAACGGCGTGGCCTACTATCGCCCGTGGGTGTTTCTGATTACGGATGGCGAACCGCAGGGCGAACCCGATGAACTGGTCGAGCAAGCCGCGCAGCGCGTTCACGACGATGAAGAACATCGGCGCGTGGCGTTTTTCTGCGTCGGCGTGGAAGGCGCGAATCTGGACAAATTGCGCCGGATTTCGGTGCGCGCGCCGGTCAAGCTGATTGGGTTGAACTTCGTGGACATGTTTGTCTGGCTTTCGCGCAGCACGCAGGCCGTGTCGCATTCGCGGACGGATGACCAGGTGGCGTTGCCGCCGCCAGGGTGGGGGACGGTTTGATGTCCGGGTGGAAGGTCATTGGCGCTTCGGCGCAAGGCAGCAGCCATTTGAAAACGGCGACGCCCTGCCAGGACGCGCATTATTGGGAAGTGTTGCCGAACGGCGTGCTGCTGGCGGCGGTTTCTGACGGCGCGGGATCGGCGGCGTTTTCAGGCGAAGCCGCCGGAACGGCGGTTTACGCAGCGATTGAGGCTTTGCGCCGGCGGCTGGCCGATGGCGACCCGATGGCCGTTTCCGCCGAACAAGGCGGCTGGCACGAACTGTTGAGCGGGGCGGTCGAACACGCGCGGCTGGCCGTCGAGGCGCTGGCGCAACGACGTTTGCAACCGTTGCGCGAATTCGCCGCCACGTTGATCGTCGTCGTGGCGACGGCGGAATTCGTGACCGCCATGCAAATCGGCGACGGCGCGGCGGTGGCGGGCGAAGCACAAGGGCAATTGTTCGCGTTGACCGCGCCCCAGGCGGGCGAATACATCAACGAGACCTTCTTTCTGAATTCGCCGGACGCGCCCGCGGCGGCGCAATTCGCTTTTCGGCGCGGTTCAGTTCGGCGGTTGGCTTTGTTGTCGGATGGGCTTCAATTGCTGGCGTTGAAAATGCCGGCGGGTGATCCGCACGCGCCGTTTTTCGCGCCTTTGTTTCGCTTTGCCGCCGATTGCGGCGAAGACGGACAAGAACAGTTACTGTCGTTTTTGCGTTCGCCGCGCATCGTTGATCGCGCCGATGATGATTTGACGTTGTTGTTGGCGGTCAATGCTCAGGCTCAGCCGTAAGTTATGCTTCTGCAAAGGGAAAGTGACGGGACTTC
>CAZRXE010000535.1:0-11910 GCA_964603695.1 uncultured Heliomicrobium sp. | reverse complement strand
CGCGCAGACGAAATCGTCGCGCAACTCGGTTACGCCCATCTGCCCGGCAAACGCTCCGCGCGCCCACGGCAACGGCTGGCCAATGACGTAAATCATTTGTGGCCTCGGCGCGGGCCGAGCGGCTTGATTCTGGAACTTCATCACCGCGCCTTTCAGTTCGCGCGCCGCCAACGCGATTTCAGCTTTGCCGAAGTCCGCTCACGCGCCGTTAAACAGCCAGTCGCCGGGACTTTCCTGCTTCTGCCTTCGCCCGCCGATCTGGCTTTTCATCTGGTTCATCACACGCTGGTTGACCTGCAAACCACGCGCGCCATTTGGCGAACCATCGCCGATCTTTATTTCATCTTCGCGCGCGTGCCAGAAGCCCGCGAAGCGATGAAACAACAAGCATCGGAGTTCGGCTTTGCCGGCGCGGCTTCGCTGGCCGACGACATCGAACAGTTGCTGGCGAAGGGAACATTGGCTGACTTGGAAAGCGCCGCGAAAGACGAACGCTTTTCGCTGTGGTTTGAAACCGCCTGGCTGGACGATTCTTTGCCTGTGGCTGACGCGGCGCGACTGTTCGAGTATTTCGATTTTGGACGTCAGCCCTTGGCCAAACTCGGCAATTTGTTTTCGCTGCTTTTCACTTCGCGCGAACATCTGACGCAGCTTTACGGTCAGCCGCAACAAGGCAGCGTTTACCTTAATTACCTGCGGCGTCCGTTCGATTTGTTGAAGAAGTTGAATCGGGCTGGATTGTCGCCGGCGAACTTGCGGCGCGTCTGGAAACTCAGAAAACAGGCTTCACGATAGGAAACCGAAAAGCACGAAAGTCGCGATTTCCAATCGCGACTCCGTACTCCGCCGAACTACGATCTAGGCCAGCCGCCGCCCGGCGGAGGCGGATAGTCGGACGGGTAATAAGGCGGAGGCGGTGCTTGATTTTGACGTTTCTCGAACAGCTTGACGCCCAGCATTCCGCCCAGCACAGTGAAACCAATGGTGAACAACGAACCGATGAGTGTGAACAACAGCGCGAAGATCACACGCAACGAAGTCGTCCGCCCAATCTTTTCGTAAAGCGCAACAGCTTCCGGCTCTTTGACGATTTTCGCCGCCGTATCCATCATCGCCTGCATCTGCCAGACAGCCAACGGCGTTTCAATCACGAAGTAAATCAGCGCGCCGAACAATCCGGCCAGCAAACCGACCTTCGCGCCTTCGCGAGAAGTAATCGGCTGCGGCGACTCCGAAATCAGAATCTTCGCCGCCACCGCGCCGCCAACCCACGCCCACAAACACAAACAAATGCTCAGTGTCTGCAACAGCGGCATGACCGAAAGCAATCCGACTATCGCCCCGCCGATGAGAGCAGGCTTTTTGTAATCAACTTGCGCCATAAATGAATCTCCGTTGAAAAGTTCCGAAAGGTAGAAATGAATGCGGGCTGAAGGTAAAACGCGGCGACGCCTCCCAGCAATGCGCCCGTGGCCGTGCGCGAAAAAAACGTGTTGGTGAACAGTTCCAACACGCCGCCGCCGAAATCAATCAGCACCGGCGTGGCGGCCAGCAGCAACCAGCGACGATGCGGCATCGCCTCTTCGCGCAGACTTCGCACGAAAGGATAAAGCATCAAGCCCAACACGAAGCCGGCGTAAATCCCGGTGCAACGCGAACAGACCGCCAGCGGAAAACCGCGCAGGTGAAACGAACGTTCGGGAATTTGATGGCAAACCGCCGAAAAGCCTTTGTAAAGAACGGTGGCGGAAAGCCAGTGGCCGGCGGCCATCAATTGCGGCGGAGCGAAAATCAATCCCAGCCAGGCGAGCGAAAGCAGAAACAACGCGGCGTAAATAGCTTTTCCCTGAGAGCCGCCAACGCACGCAGGCAAGGATGCACTGCGCTCCCAGGTGTCAGGTGTTTTCTCCATTCATTTCACCGCGTCGAAAAAGTCATACACCACGCGCGCCAGTCGTCCCATTTGCTCTTCGATTTCGCCGCGCCCGGCGCGTTTGTCCACGGTGAACACCACCAGCGCGATGGGATTGCCGCGCACGAACATCACACCGGCATCGTTGGTCGTCGAGCCAATGGTTCCGGTTTTGTGCGCGAAGCCAGTGCCTTCGGGCAAATAACGCGGCAGGCGGTGATTGAATTGCTGGCGATTGAGAATGGTCATCATTTGCCGGCAGGAAGCTTCGCCGGCGGCTTTGCCTTTGACGATCAGTTCCAGCAACTGCGCCATGTCCAGCGACGAAGCGACATCCTTTTCGATTTTCGCGAAAGCGGCATCGGCCTGTGCCACGCGCTCCGGCGTCGCAGTGTCAAGGCGCGGGCGGTTCATCAGGTAGTCTTTCGATTTGCCCGCCGCGCCGTCGTCCATCAAAGCCAGATAATCGCGAATCATCTCGAAGGTCGTTCGATCCACGCGAATGTTTTTCAACCCGAAAGACCGCATCGTCGCCGTCACGTTTTCCGCGCCGACTTTGTTGAGCAAAATGTCCGTCGCCTGATTGTCGCTGAGGATAATCATCAACGTAGCCAGGTCTTTGATGGTCGGCGACAAACCCGGCGACATCAGCGTCAAGATGCCGCTGCCGAGCGTGCGGTCGCTTTCGGCGAGTTGCACGCGATCATCCAGGGAAAACTTTTTGGCTTCGGCCTGTCGAAAGACTTCAACCAGAATGGGAATCTTGTAGGCGCTGGCCATCGGAAACTGCCTGTCGCCATTGATCGAAATCGTCTGCCCCGTAGCAATGTCGCGCACCGCCACGCCCATCGTGCCGGGAAAAGCATTGACCAGTTCCTGTAAATGAGCGCGCAGGCGCTCCATCTGCGGCGAAGGTTTCGCGGACTGTCCAAAGACAGGCAGTGAAAGCAAACTGACAAAAACAATCAGACTGACAAAACGGCGACTGGACATTGCTCCTCCACTTAAATCCGATCAAACCGCACAAAGGAATCCGGTCCGCCTTCGACGTGGACGGTGTCCACGAAGCGGACGTGCATGGTTTCGGTGGTCATCACCAGCGATTGGGTGCGTTTGCCGGTGCCGAAAAATCGCACGCCACGCAGGATGGTTCCGTCGGTGACGCCGGCGGCGGCGAAGATGATGCGTTTGCCGGGCGCGAGTTCGTTGGTGTCGTAAACGCGCGTGGGGTCTTTGATGCCCATGCGCAGCATGCGTTCGGCGATGTCTTCGGCAATCTTCGAGCGTTCTTCGGCTTCGAGTTGTTCGGGCATCATAAAGCGCGCCTGGATTTCGCCATTCAAACATTTCATGGCGGCGGCGGTGATGACGCCTTCCGGGCCGCCGCCGATGCCCATCAGCGCGTGAACGCCCGAACCGGCGACGGCGGCGGAAATGCCCGCTGACAAATCGCCGTCGGTAATCAAACGGATGCGCGCGCCGGCGTCGCGAATGTCCTGAATCAATTTGTCGTGGCGCGGGCGGTCGAGTACGACGATGGTCAGGTCTTCGACTTTGCGTTTCAGGCGAGTGGCAATGGCGTTGAGGTTGTCGCGGACGGGCGCGTCAATGTCCACAGCGCCTTTAACCGAGGGCCCGACGACGATCTTGTTCATATAAATGTCCGGCGCGTGCAGCAAGCCGCCTTTTTCCGCCGCCGCCAGCACTGCGATGGCGTTGGCCGAACCGGTGGCGCAAAGATTTGTGCCTTCCAGCGGGTCAACCGCAATGTCCACTGGTGGGTATTTGTTTTCACCGCCGGGTTTCGATCCCAGTCCGACACGCTCGCCAATGTAAAGCATCGGCGCTTCGTCGCGTTCGCCTTCGCCGATGACTATGGTTCCGTCCATCGGGATGGTGTCCATCACCTCGCGCATTTTTTCGACGGCGACTTGATCGGAGTATTTGCGTTCGCCTTGTCCCATTGTGCGCGCCGCTTCAATGGCGGCGGCTTCCACCACACGCAGGAAATCAAAAAGCAGATCATGTTCCAACGGTCGTTCTGCGTTCATCGGATGGCCTCCTTAAAATGGTGAGTGCCTGGTTCAAGTTTCAACCTGAACCAGGCACGGTTATTCCCGATTACTCGCCGGCCTTTTCCGCTCTCTCTGCCCTTTCGGAAAGATGCGGATCGTAACAGGCACGACAGCGAGCTTCATAAGCGTCGGCAGCGCCGACAACGACTCTTTCGCGGCTGGCGATTAAACGTTGCGTATACGTTGCCGGGCTGCCGCAGCAAACACAGATCGCTCGTGTTTTGGTGATGTCTTCGGCGATAGCCAGCAATAGCGGCATCGGTTCAAAGGGACGACCCAGATAATCCATATCCAATCCGGCAATGATGACGCGTTTTCCGCGACAGGCCAGATCGTTGGCCACGCGCACCAAATCGCTGTCGAAGAACTGGCCTTCATCAATGCCGACCACTTCCGTGTCCGTTTCGACGCCTTCCAGAATCTCGCCGGAGGAACCGACCAGTCGCGATTCAATGCGCATTTCGGAATGGGAGACGATGTGGTTCTCGGAGTACCGTGAATCAATCGCCGGTTTGAAAATCTGGACTTTGCGCCTGGCGATTTGCGCGCGGCGCAACCGCCGGATCAACTCTTCGCTTTTGCCGCTGAACATCGAACCGGTAATGACTTCAATCCAGCCCGAATCGCTCGAATGACGTTCTACCAACGTGAGTGTTTACCTTTCTGCTTTGGTGATTTGCTTGTTTGAGTAACGCGGCCACTTCTACACCAAAAAAACATGACGGGCAAGACAAGTTTCCGACGGACTTTTCCGTTGAGATGAGGCTGTGAACAAAGCACTTTCAGCTTCCAGCCCGATTTGGATCGGCGGTTGAATTTGGCGGTGGAACCTGGCTGAATGTCTCCCAACGCTGGCGACCGAGGACGTAAGCTATCGAAACAGGTCGCGCTCTTTTGTCCGAATCAGTTCTTTCGCGCTTCCGTCGCGATGCTCGAAGTAAACGCCGCGCACCAGGACGACGGGAATACGCGCCGTTTTGCGCATCAGCAGTCCGGTCGAAGCAGCGATTTCATCGGCGACGGCGAGAACCGTTGCTGACAGTTCTTTTCCGTGATCGTCATGCTGGCCGCGAAAGTCTTTCAGCGGTTTCATTCCCGCCACGCCAATCGCCACGTTCGTCAGCCCTTCGCGCCAGGCGCGTCCGAAAGTGTCCGTGACGATCACGGCGACATTCACCTTCAGCAATTCGGCCAGCCGGTTTTTCAACAACAGCGCCGAATCGTCCGGCGCGACGGGCAGCAGCGCCACCCAATCCTTGCCGGAAACATTCGACCGATCCACGCCCGCGTTGGCGCAAACAAAACCGTGTTTGGTTTCGGTAATCATGACGTGATTGTCCATCCGCACTATGTTGGCCGATTCGTTCAGAACCACTTCGACCAAACGCGGATCGCGATTTTGCCGCGCGCCGATTTCCCGCGCGAATTCAGACGGCGTGACCGATCCCAGATTGACCAGTCGGCCTTCGGCTTTAGAAACGATTTTTTGCGCGACGACAACAATGTCGCCATCCATCAATTGAAAGCCTTGTGTTTCCGCCGCGCGTGCAATCAGCCAGCCCAGGTCGTCGCCGGGGCGAATTTCAGGAATGCCGCGAATGGCGGAAAGTTGGATGTCGCCGGTTTTGGCCATCTGGAAATGTTTTTGGGAGTTCAAGGGAAGCTGCCATCTCCTCACGGGGTTAATCAAGCGGCGTATGCTAAGGCTTGAACACAGGCTTGACAAGCAAGGCTTGCCGCAAGCGCCGGGCACTTCATAGAATGCGACGGCGGTTTCACTTCCCTTCATCCGACAAACATCAGGAGGCGCAATGAACGTTATGAATCGTTTGGTTCCGTGTGGACTGGTTTTGATTTTGACAGCGTTACTCACCGTTTCGGCCCAGGCGCAGGCAAATAAACCGGAAACGAGCAAACCGGAAGTCGTTTCCTTGCTCGGCGTCAAACACTTCGCCAACGCCGACGAAAAAGGCGAAATCGCCGCCGCCGAACAGAAGCTCGCCGCCGATCCGAAAAACATTGATTTGTTGATCGCCCTGGGCCGCGCGCAAGCCAACGTCTGGCGCTATCAAGACGCGATTGACACCTACACACGCGGCATTCAGTTCGCGCCCAACGACGCGCGGCTTTATCGCCATCGCGGCCATCGTTACATTTCCACGCGCCAATTCGACAAAGCCGTTGCGGATATGGCTCGCGCCGCCAAACTCAACGACAAGGATTTCGACATCTGGTATCACCTGGCGCTGGCGCATTATTTGAAAGGCCAATTCGCCAAAGCCGCCGCCGCTTACGAACGCTGCCGACAAGTTGCCGAAGCCGACACGACGGACAAACGTGACGATTCGGTGATTGCCGTTTCCGACTGGCTTTACATGACCTATCGCCGGATGAACAAACCGGCGGAAGCCGCGAAAGTGTTGGAACGCATCGCGCCCGAAATGAAGGTTAAAGAGAACAAGTCCTATTTCGACCGCCTGCTGTTTTATAAAGGCTTGAAGAAGGAAGAAGAGCTGGTCAACGTCGAAAAAGCCACCGACCTGGAAATCGCCACCGTCGGTTACGGCCTGGGCAATTGGCATCTTTACAACGGCAACCGCGCGAAGGCAGAAGACTTCTTTCGCCGCATCGTCGCCGGAAAATATTGGCCAGCCTTCGGCTTCATCGCGGCTGAAGCGGAACTGGCGCGGACAAAGAAGTGACCGAAACACCGATGGAAACTCAATGGCAGCTTTTGCGACAGGACGACAACGGTCGGCAGTTCGTGATCGGCGAATTCGCGTCGGAAGCGGAAGCGCGCCGCGAACTCAACCGCTTTGAAAGTCTGCACCACAAACAAACCTACTGGCTTCAAAGAGCGCCGCTTGATTCCGGTGAATCGCAATCCGCAATCCGCAATCCGCAATCCGCAATCCGACTGATGATCGTGGCGGGCGAAGCTTCCGGCGACAAACACGGCGCGAAACTGGCCGCCGCGTTGCGCGCTTTGCGGCCGGATGTGACGTTTGAATTCTTTGGCGCGGGCGGCGACGAAATGCGCGCCGCCGAAGTCGAGACTTTGGTGGACGCCCGCGAAGTGGCGATTATGGGTGCAGTGGAAGTCGCCCGCGCGCTGCCGAAATTTTTGCGCGTCTTCCGGCGCTTGCGCGAAGCCGCCGCCCAACGCCACCCGCAGCTTGTGATTTTGATTGACTGGCCGGAATTCAATTTGCGTTTGGCCAAACGATTGCGCAAAGACGGGCATCGCGTGACTTACTACATCAGCCCGCAAATTTGGGCCTGGCGCAGTTACCGCATTCGCGGCATCCGGCGCAATGTGGAAAAGATGCTGGTCATTCTGCCGTTCGAGCAGGAGTATTACCGCACGCGCGGCGTCGAAGTGGAGTACGTCGGCCATCCGCTGCTCGACAGCGTGCGCATCACCAAAACGCGCGAAGAGTTTTGCGCGCAGCACAAGCTTGATTCCGCCAAACCGATCATTGCGTTGTTGCCGGGCAGCCGCCATTCGGAATTGCGCCACATCCTGCCGCCGCTGATGGAAACGGCACGCCGACTCCAGCAAACGCATCCGCACTTTCAACTATTGCTGCCGCTGGCGCGAACCTTCGCCCGCGAAGAAATCGAGGCGCAAACGCAGTCGCTCGCCAATCTGCGCTTGATCGAACACGACACTTACAACGCCGTCGCGGCGGCGGATTTGGCCGTTGTCGCCAGCGGCACGGCCACGCTGGAAACAGCCATTATCGGCACGCCGTTGATCGTGGTTTACCGCGCTTCGCAATTAAACTGGAAAATCTTTTGGCCGCTCATCAACGTGCCTTTCGTCGGCATGCCGAACCTGATTGCCGGACGCGAAATCGCGCCGGAATTGTTGCAGGACAATCTGAACCCGGAACGGCTGTCAAAAGAGATTGCGGCGTTTCTGAATGACCCGAAACGCTTGGAGCAAGCTCGTCGCGATTTGGCCGAAGTCCGCAACAAGCTGGGAGAAGCAAACGCTTCCGAACGCACAGCACGACAGATTCTGGATTTGCTGAAGCTTTGAACCGAAGTCATTCCACGGCAATCGTCACGCGATTGGCCGTCCTGCCGCCGAAACTCACCACAACGTCCACGCTAGCGCCGCTCGGAGCGTCATTCGGAATCTGCACGTTCAATTGCCACAAGCTGACAAAACCTGGAACCAGACCGCTGAAATACACCGTCGCGTTTTTTCCGCCGATGGTCACGGTTGGCAGGGTCGCCGTGGCCAGTAGCGGAATGCTGGTCGCGGCTTCGCCGTCTTTGGCGGTCAGCGGTTGATTGTTGTTGGCATTGACGAACTGCGCGCCGCAGCCCGTGCCGTAAAGAATGACGTAATCGCCTTTGCGCGCGCGCTTGGCTTGCGAAATCACCGCCGGATCGCCGTTGCGCGAAAAGTCTGAGTTTTGCGCGGCGGCTTGTCCTTTGCCGGAAGCATCCGCCGTGAACAAGGCCGGAGCCGCCGCCGCAACGTTGACCGAGCCGTAAGACGCCACGCCGTCTTCGCGCAGCACCACGACCGCAGCCGAGCCGGGCGCGGTCGCGTAAGGCATTTGATAATTGATCTGATTGGCCGAAACAAAATAGACCGGCGCGGCCACGCCGTTGACGTAAAGCGCGACGCTTTGCAGAGAACGCGGCAGCGGCAAAGTGTTAGCGACAGCAACACCTGGCGCAAGCTCCAAACCGAAGAGCGCGACAATCTCGCCCGGCGCAACGGTGTTTGAATAACTCGCCGCTTCCACAGTCGTGGCCGGTTGCGGCGCCGCCGCTGAAGTCAGCGCCAGCAAGCGCGCATTGGTCAGCGTGTTGTTGCCGAGCCTCACACGAACCACGTAAGCGCCGGCGTTGCTTAGTTCGCTGCCTTGAAGTGTTGCCGACAATCCGCCGCTGACTGTTTGCGAAGTCTGCGGCAAGCCGTTGAAAAACATCACGGCGCTTGCGCCGAACGCACCTTCCGCCGTCAACGTGATCGCCGTCGCCTGACTGAAATCCAGATAGGGCGACGGGCCGCTCGTTTTCGACAGTTTGGTCAGCGCCTGCGAACTTTCGCCGAGCACTTGAAAGCGGACGGTTTGCTGCGTTTGCAACTGGCCGTCGCCGGCGGTGAAGGTCACTTGTTGGTTGCCCAGTTGATTGGCGGCGGGCGTGAAGCTGAAACGCTTGCTGGAAGCATCGAACGTGGCATTGGCCAGCGCACTGGCGGTAATGGTCAGCGCGTTGTTGTCGGGATCCGTCGCAACAACGCTGAAACTGATGCGGTCGCCGACGCCCGCCAAGCGATCCGGCAAGGCTGCAAACACGGGCGCGCGATTGCCTCCGGTGGGCGACGCGACTTTGACTGCGGCGGTGTAAATGTAATCGTCTTCGGGCGACACCTGATTATTCGCCGCGTTGCCGACTGCGTAAAACGTCACCTCGCCGGCGTTGGCAGCCGGAGCCGTCCAGGTGAACGACCAACTGTTCGATCCGGCTTTGCCTTGCGCAATGCCGGTTTCGCCGTTGTGCGACAGGTAAATGCGCGGCTTGCCGGAATCGTCGGATTCGCGTTTGAGCACGGTTGCCGGCGTTGTGACATTGAACGCGCCGACGGTTGTGGAAGTCCCGCCGGCATCCAGCGCCGTCAATTCAAATCCCCAGGCGCGCGCCGTCGGATGCGAAACGGTAACGGTTACGGTATAGCTTTGTCCCAGCGCGTAACTTGCGGGCAGGCCGGTGATTTCGACTTTGCCGCCGGAATTAGGCGGATTCGGCTGATTGAAGGTGTAATGACAGCCGACGCAGGTTCCTTCGCCGGGCGCGCCCGTAAAGCCCAGCGGCGGGCCGGGACTGATTTTGGCGTGAACGGCGTTGCCGAACTTTCCGCTCAGCGCGCCAACGCACAACGCGCCGAACACTAGCGAAACCGCGATGAATCTTTTTGCTGCTTGCATGATTGAACCTCCAACTTGCCGGAATTGCTAAAGACGATCTTTCGATTTGCTCAACGCTTGGGCGGCCTGATTTTTTGTCAGCCCGGGAATTGAGAGAACACTATTGATGAATTATGCTCCCGCACGATTTTATGAGCGCAACACTTTTAAGAAACCTTTCTTCGATTGACCAACTGCTGAGGCGCGAAAGCCTGCAACCGCTGATTGCGGATGCAGGACGCGACGCGGTGCGCGACCGATTGCGCGAAGTGCTGGCGGAGTTTCGTCTGGAAATTGTTCAAGCCGGCGGCGATGCTGATTCGTTCGCCGATGCTGACAGCCTGACTATTGAAATCGAACGAAGATTGAAAGCGCGTTTCGCTCTTCGCCGGCAAATGAACACGCGCCGCGTCATCAACGCCACGGGCGTTGTGCTGCACACCAATCTGGGACGAGCGCCGCTCAGCCGCGCTGCGCTTGAAGCCATCAACGAAGTCGCCCAGGATTACTGCAATCTCGAATACGATCTGACCACTGGCAAACGCGGCAAACGCGGAGTGGGACTCGAAGCCAGGTTGCGCGAATTGGTGGGCTGCGAAGCTGCGGCCGTGGTCAACAACTGCGCGGCGGCGATGCTGATTACGCTGAACACATTGGGCGAAGGCGGCGAAGTGTTGGTCTCGCGTGGCGAATTGATTGAAATCGGCGGCAGCTTCCGCATCCCGGATGTGATCGCCAAATCCGGCGCGCGCATTCGCGAAGTCGGCACGACGAACCGCACGCGCCTGGCCGATTACGAACGTGTCATCAACGAACACACCAAAGTCATTCTGCGCTGCCATCCGTCGAATTACCGCATCGTCGGCTTCACCGAAAAGCCCGCCCTGGAAGACCTGGCCCGGCTGGCGCGCGAACGCGGGTTGCCGCTCGTGGAAGATTTGGGCAGCGGCTGTTTGCTGGATTTGAATCCGCTGGGCATCCACGATGAACCGACCATTGCGCAATCGCTCAAGGCTGGTGCGTCCGTGCTGACTTTCAGTGGCGACAAACTGCTGGGCGGGCCGCAAGCCGGAATCATTCTGGGTGAAGCGGAACGACTCAAACAGATCAAAAGTAATCCGCTGATGCGCGCGCTGCGCGTGGACAAGCTGACTTACGCGGCGCTTGAAGCCACCATCGCGGCTTATCTGAGCGGGCGCGCGTTGGAAGAGATTCCCGTCCAGGCCGCGCTGCATTTGTCCAAAGAAGAAATCACACGCCGCGCACGCGCCTTCATTCGCCGCGCGCGAAAGCCCGGCAATGGATTGATGTTCAAACTGATTGACGGCCATTCGGTCATCGGCGGCGGTTCCGCGCCGGAAACGCAATTGCCCACCACGCTGGTCGCAGTCAGCAGTTCGCATCTAAACGCTGACACTCTGGAAGAAAAACTTCGTTTGAATTCGCCGCCCATCATCGCCCGCATTGTGGAAGACCGATTGACGCTCGACTTGCGCACCGTGGCGCAATCCGCCGAGCTGGAAATTCTGGCCGCACTCGGCAATCTCGGCCAATAAGTCATCCTCACAGGTAAAAACACGTAGAACTACGTATGGCCGTCCGCGCCGGACTGCGTAAACTGTAAATCGTTGAGAGGAAGTGGAATCAAATCGCGGGAGTAAGTGATCGGCATCGGATGGAAACCGCGATTCGAGGTGAAAGGTTGGAACGACTCAACGTGACTTTTGGCCTCCCCCCTTTGATTGCTCAATTTTGCAATTTGGGCGGCCAAGGTGAGAGGGAAGTTGTGGGGCTTCCCTCTCACACTATTTGTCGAATGATTTCGACCCCTCGCCGGCCTGGTTGCCCACAATCACCACAGAACAATTTTTGATTTTTTGGGGAAGCTTGCGATTTGATGTGTCCCTGTTGTCGTGAGATACCCCACCCCGCCAGGGCGCGGGCGGAAACGACAAAGCAAGGGAAGCCTCCTAATGCATACTTGTTTTGT
>CAZRXE010000534.1:0-3394 GCA_964603695.1 uncultured Heliomicrobium sp. | reverse complement strand
GGTGGCGGCCTTTCTCAGGCCAGAGGAACTTTTTACGTGGATGGCGTGGCGGTCAATACTTCCAACGGGCCGAATGACAAAGTCACTAACACGCTGCCATTGCTGATCGGCAAGACTCGATACACGAACGACGAAAAGCTGGTTGGCGGAATCAAGATTGACGAACTGGAAATCTTCGACGTGCCGCTGACCGAAGCCGAGATTCGCAACATCTACTCGGCCTTCTCCGACGGCAAATGCAAACCGGCTTGCAACCTCACGCTAACCAATCAGCCCAATCCTTTGCCGATGGGCACGGCGGGCGTGGCATTCCCCACAACCATGTTTATGGCGGCGGGTGGAACCGCGCCGTATATGTACACGGCCACGGGTTTGCCGCCGGGATTGACGCTTTCGATGGACGGTAAACTGACCGGCACGCCGACGATGCAGGGCAATTACACCTTCGTCATCACGGTCAAAGACGCCAACGGATGCACGATGGAATTCAAGCGCGAAATCATCGTCCGCTGCCGCGAGTTCAATATCAGGCCGGATTTCCTGCCCGCCGGTTTCTTCAACACGCCGTATCCCAAACAGACCTTCACCGCCGACAGCATTTGCCCGCCGGTGAGCTACACCTTCAGCGGGACTCTGCCGCCCGGAATGGCTTTCGACAACGGAATGCTGACCGGCACGCCGATGCAGACCGGATCATTCACTTTCACGGTGACGGCGATGGATGCCTGCGGCTGTCCGAGTCGCAAGACGTACACGCTCATCATCCGCGATTGTCCGCGCGTGCCCATCAACGTGTTCAATACCGGCGTGGACAACAACAAAAAGCCGCTCAACGTGGGAATGCCGGACGGGCATTACTCGGCGGCGTCGGCCAATGGTTCAACTTCCGTGCTGGGGGTGATTCAACCCCAATCGAATTGGGTGACGAGTCCCAGCGCACGTTGGATTGGCCGAGCCGAACCCGGCTTCAATCGCTTTTCAACCACGTTCAATCTTTCCGGTTGCGATCTGACCAGCGTCATCATTTCCGGTAGGTTCGCGGCCAACACGAGCGGGCAACTGTTCCTGAACGGCGGTTCAACGCCGATTGCCGTCAGTAACGGCCCCACCGCGTTCACCGACTTCAACATCACCAGCGGGTTCAAGGCCGGGCCGAATACGCTGACCTTCGTCATCACGCAAGGGCCGGCGATCAACGGCTTGCTGGTGGAATTCAAGGAAGCCTCCGCCAAATGCTGCGAATGTAAACCGCTGCCCATCAGCCCAACGGCGTTGCCGGCGGCCAATCACAATCAGGCTTACCCGCCGGTGACGCTGACCAGCAACGTCGGCCAGCCGCCTTACACGTATTCGATCATCGGCGGAGCCTTGCCGCTGGGGATGAATTTGTCCGCCGCCGGCGTGATTTCGGGCACGCCCATCGTGTCGGGCGGATTCACGTTCAAAGTGTTGGTCGTGGACGGTTTCGGCTGCACGGGAACGATTGATTATTCGTTGAACGTGCGGCGACGACAGGTTTCCGTCACCGCCAATGTCGTGCAAAGCGCGAATCTGGCCGGCCTGCCGACCACTACGCTGGTGGTCAATGTCATGCTCGCTGCCGCCGGGAACGAAAATCGTTGGACTTTCGGCCAGGTGCCGCGCAGGGGGGGGTTCGGCTTGCAATCATCGCCGCTGAGCAATCCGCGCGCGATGATCGGGCCGGATGCGGCCAGCGGACAATTGACCGTCAATACCAGCCAGATTGCGCAAAACATTCTGGGGCTGGAAATCGCCATGCCGACGGGACAGACGCTCAAAGAAGGTCAACAACACATCTTCACCTTGATGTATGACCTTGCACCCAACGCCATCGGCTCGCTGGTCCAGTTCGAGTTCCTGGATACGCCCGTGCCGCGCGCAATTTACGACGCCGACGGCAAGCTGTTGGACGCGGAGTTTCTCAATCCGCCGGTGGTAATGGCGCGAGCGGCGACCAGCGTTTCGGCGGCCAGTTATCGAGGCGAACGTCTTGCGCCGGAAGAAATCGTCGCGGTTTTCGGCAACGGTCTGGCCACGACAACGCAAGTGGCGACGACCTTGCCGCTGCCGACACAGCTTGGCGGAACCAGCGTCAAAGTCCGCGACAGCAAAGGCATCGAACGCCCGGCTCCGCTGTTTTTCGTCGCGCCGACACAGGTCAATTACCTGCTTCCGGCGGGCACGGCTGAAGGAACGGCCACGGTGCTGATTACCGGCGGCGACGGCACTGTCTCCGGCAGCGTGGTGGAAGTGGCGAACGTCGCGCCGGGCTTGTTCGTGGCCGACGCCAGCGGGCGCGGATTGCCGGCGGCCGGCGCATTGACCTTCAAAGCCGACGGCACGCAAAGCTCGCAATCCGTTGCGCGCTTCGACACAGCCACCAGTCGGTTCGTCGCCGTGCCGATTGATCTGGGCGGCGAAGGCGACCGCGTCTTCCTGTCGCTGTTCGGCACGGGCGTGCGCAAACGCAGTTCGCTGGAAAACGTGCAAGCCTTCATCGGCGGCATCCAAGCGCCTGTGCTTTACGCCGGCGAACAAGGCGGTTTCGCGGGCCTCGATCAAATCAACCTCGAAATCCCGCGCGCGCTGGCCGGCAGCGGCTTGGTGGATGTCTTGCTGATCGTGGACGGACGAACGGCCAATATTGTACAAATCCAGATTCAATAACCCTGCATTTCCCTTTCGCAGTTTCAACCGAATACCCAACGGACGGCAGCCTCGCGCCGCCGTCCGTTGGGAATCGTTTCCCTCAAACTCAATTTAGAGCTTGGCGTTCATTCCGCCAAAACCATTTCGGAGGAACACATGAAAAGCCCTTTGATACCCACACTCATTGCCCGCCTGCGCAGTCTGTCGGCGCGGCGATATTCACCAATTTTTGCAAGCGGTTTGTTGTTGCTGGCCGCGATTGTCGGCTGGCAGCTTTCCGCCCGATTCGTCGCGGCGGCTAAATCTCGTCCGGCGGTTTCGACGGCTTCAGCCGCTGCCGCACCCGAAGCCGGAAATATGTGTTGCGGCACGTGGTCGCAGAAAGCGACGACGGGGCCAAGCCAGCGGTATCGCGATGCCCTGGCCTACGCCTCAGGCTGCAATCGCGTGGTGCTGTTCGGCGGTTTGGGCAACGGCCCGAATCCGGCGGGCGCGTTGGACGACACCTGGGAATGGAACGGCGCGACGATGACCTGGACGCAGTTCAATCCGCCCGTCAAACCGCCGGCGCGCGGCGGTCACACGATGGCCTACGATAGCGCACGCAACCGCGTGGTGCTGTTCGGCGGACTGACCGGTAGTTTCAGCGTGTTCAACGATACCTGGGAATACAACTGCGCGACGCATACCTGGACGCAAATGAACCCGGCCAATTCACCTCCGG
>CAZRXE010000533.1:0-2567 GCA_964603695.1 uncultured Heliomicrobium sp. | reverse complement strand
GCTGGCAGCGGTCGTAGCCGACGGAATGATGGGCACACGGCACCGGTCGAACATGGAATTGATTGCGCAAGGCGTCGGTAATGTTATTTCGCCGATCTTCCAGGGAATTCCGGCAACCGGCGCAATCGCTCGAACGGCAACCAACATCAAAAGCGGTGCGCGCACTCCGATTTCGACAATCATTCACGCCGCAACGCTGCTGTTGATTATGCTGTTTTTCGGCAAGTGGGCGGCGTTGATTCCGATGCCCACGCTGGCTGCAATTCTGATTTTCGTTTCATACAACATGAGTGAGTATCACGCCTTCTTTAAACTACTCAAAAGCCCGAAAAGCGATGTAGCAGTCTTGCTGGTAACGTTTGCGTTGACGGTGCTGATTGATCTAACGGTAGCGATTCAAGTAGGCGTGGTGCTCGCGGCGTTTTTATTTTTACAGCGAATGTCCGAAGTCGCGCAGGTCAATCCGGTGACTGGCAGTTTGCAGGAAGAGGAAGAAGAAGAGTTAAACAACCAGCGCGCGATTTCAAAACGAACCATTCCCCAAGGCGTCGAAGTCTTTGAAATTTATGGTTCGCTCTTTTTCGGAGCGATAGAAAGATTCAAGGACGCAATGCGACGTGTCGAAAGGAAGCCCAAGGTGTTGATCATCCGCATGAGAATGGTTCCGGCAATTGATGCCACGGGATTGCAGGTGCTGGAAGATGTGCTGGAACGAACCCGGCGCGAAGGCGGCGAGATGCTTTTAACAGGCATCTCCGAACAACCCTTGCGCGCGATGGAACAAGCCGGATTGCTGAACAAGCTTGGACGCGAGAACGTGATGCCGAATATTGATGCCGCGCTGGAACGAGCGCGTGCCTTGATGGAATTGAAACCAAACGGACGCTAAGCCGATTCAGTCAGCGCGAACAGCGCTATGCGCTGGAGAGTTTCTGTTTTTAGATAGACTCCAACGCATGAAAGGTTTTTCGCTAACGACAAACAGCCAAGCGCAGATTGCCAGCAACACGGGGAGAATCAATAGCGCCTGCATTACGACGTCTGCGCCGAATGAACGCGCCAGCGAAGTCCACTTGCCCGTATGCACAAACGCCTGGCCGATGATGGTCACGTGGTAAAGGTAAATCGTGTAGCACATTCCGCCGAGGATCACGATCCAACGTAGCCGAACAAAGGCATTCGACAGCCGTCCCAGGTAACAGCCGACATAAAATACGCCGATCATCAGCGGCAGCAAATAGTACAGAGTGCCAAACCACATTAGCGTCGCCAGCATCAGCGCTGCCGCCCCAACGGTCACGGCATCCCAGGCGAAGGTTCTCTTTTGTTCTCGCCCGGCGTAGCTCAAATACAAATCCGCCAGCAAAAATCCGGTCAGGAAATACTGCGAAAAATTCAGAAAGGTCAGCGGCAACCGCGACGACCCTGACGGATAAATGACGTTCAGCGACAGGAAGGCTCCGCCCAGGATTGCCGCGACCAGTGTCGCTCGGCGCATCGCCGCGTTCCGCCAGCGGAAAATCTTCACTAGAAATGGAACCAGCAGATAAAACTGAATCTCGATTTCCAGCGACCAGGTGACGCCGTTGATGAGACTTTCGCGCCCAAAAATCAGTCCGTGCGAATAGACCAAACTGGCCAATAGGTTCGGGATCCGCGCCGCACTGTCTCGACTTTCAAACCAGAACAGGAAAAACAGCAGGAACAGACAAATGACATAAGGCGGTTCGATGCGCGTGACACGGCGCAGGTAATACGATTTCAAATCCGGCGCGGGCAGATCGTTGAACGCGCGTTTGGCAAAGGGCAGCGCCAAAATGAATCCGCTGATGACGAAAAACAGTTGCACTCCGAAATGGCCGCAGTACGCCAACCGAATCAGCCAAGATTGGTCCGACGCCGTCATCCAATCCGCATAAGAGCGAACTTGCGCCATCCGCCCGCTGACCGGCAAATAAATCGAAACCAGGTGATGAAAGACGACAACGGAAATGGCGATGAAGCGCAGCCCGTCTACTTCGGGAATCAAATCGCCCGTGGAAGTGACGCGAGAAAGGCTTTTCGCAACCCATTCGTAACAGGAACAAACGAAGGCAGGCAGGTTCAAACGCCCTGTGCGCGGAGAAGAACAATCTTGAAAATATTCCATTCGATTCGGAAGTGCGTTAGAAAGAAAGCGAGTATGAAAAATGAGTGCGGGAAAGTAGCAGCAGCCTTCGGCAAAGGCAACTAATTGCAGTCATCTTGAAAGGCGCGGCAATGATTCATTTGCAAAGCATCGGGCTAAAACCAACGGCCAAAAAACAATCCGGGTTTCCCTTCACGCTGCCGCTGGTGCAGCACTTCGACGAACTTGAATTACCTTCGCCAGTGACGTTTTTCGTCGGCGAAAACGGTTCGGGCAAATCCACACTGATCGAAGCCATTGCCGCCGGGCTTAATCTGGCCACCGTTGGCGGCGAAGACATTGCGCGAGACAATTCGCTGCGCCACGCGCAGGCGCTGGGCAAACAATTGGCGTTTTCCTGGCGCGCAAAAACTCATCGCGGATTTTTTCTGCGCGCCGA
>CAZRXE010000532.1:0-2939 GCA_964603695.1 uncultured Heliomicrobium sp. | reverse complement strand
CGGGAACAATCACTGGCTGTACCTTTTCCGGCAATCGTGCGTCGGTGTCGGGCGGCATCACCAACGAAGGAGACATGACCATTGTCAATTCCACCATCAGCGGCAATCGCGCGGATATTAGTGGAGGATTTTCAGGCAATGGCGGCGGCATCATCAATCAGGGGCCGGCGCTGCGCCTGTATAACTGCACCATCACGGGCAACGTCGGTTCAGTCGGCGGTGGCATTCAAACGCAGGGCGGTGCGCATACCGTCATGAAAAACTGTATCGTCGCGGGCAACACTTCGACCTTCGGCGGTTCGACGCCTTATGACCTGGAATTAACCGGCAGCGACGGCTTCAATGATTCGGTGCTGGGCGCTTCAACTCATAATTTGATTGGCAGCGTGACCAAATCCGGCGGGCTGACCAACGGCGTCAATAACAACATCGTTGGCAACAACGGTTCGGGCACGATTCCGATTGCCAACATTCTCAGTGCGCTGGCCAACAACGGCGGCCCGACGTTGACGCACGCACTGGTTTCGGGCAGCCCCGCGCTTGATAACGGCAGCAATGCCGCCATTCCTTCAGGCGTGACGACAGACCAACGCGGCACTGGCTTTGCGCGCATCGTCAACACCACCGTGGACAGAGGCGCAGTGGAAAAAGAAGGCGCGTCCATTGCGCCGACGTTTACAACCTGCCCGACCAGCCCAACCGTGAATGCAACGGCGGCAGCCTGCAACGCGGCGGTTTCTTTTGCGCCGGTGGCGACGGGGCTGCCCTCGCCGACCGTCACTTGCAAGATCGGCACGACGACGATCACTTCGCCGTACAACTTCCCCGTGGGCACCTCGAATGTGGTTTGCACCGCCGCCAACGGCGTAGCGCCGGATGCCACCTGCAATTTCTCCGTCACCGTCAACGACACGCAAGCGCCCGTGTTGAGCGGCTGCCCCGGCAATCAAACCGCCACGGCGACTTCCAGCGCGGGCGCTGTCGTGAACTACACGTCGCCGACGGCCAACGACAATTGCGGAACCGTTCCGGTCATGTGCAGTCCGGTTTCCGGTTCGACGTTCGCTCTGGGAACGACGAATGTGACTTGCACGGCAATGGATGCGGCAGGTCTGACCAGTTCCTGCAATTTCAGCGTGACTGTGAATTGCCCCGTCATCACGCTGACATCCAGTCTGCCGGGCGGCTCCGTCGGCACGACGTATAATCAAAGCGTCGCCGCGTCGCCCGCCGGAACTTACAGCTATTCGGTTTCAGCAGGCACGCTGCCCGCCGGATTGACGCTTGACGGCGGAACCGGCGCAATTACAGGTTCGCCCAGCGCCACGGGCAGTTATAACTTCACCATCACGGCGGCAAACGGCGTGTGTTCCGGTTCGCAAAGTTACACCGTGCCGGTGACCATCACGCCGGCGACGGCCATGCCCAATGCGCAGGCGGGAGTGGCTTACAGCTATACAGTCAATCCGACGCCGCCCGGCACTTATACGTTTTCGTTGCTGACCGGCAGTCTGCCTAGCGGGTTGACGTTGAATTCGGCGACCGGCGTCATCAGCGGCACGCCGTCGGCGACCGGCAATTTCGGCTTCACGATTCTGGCGCAAACGGCGGGCGGATTCAGCACCACGCCGACTTTCACGCTGACGATTGGTTGCCCGACCGTCGCGCTTTCGCCAGCCACCTTGCCGAACGGCACAAGCGGTACGGCCTACACTCAAACGCTTTCGGCATTGCCTGCCGGCGGTAATTACTCTTACGCCGTAACGCTGGGCAGCCTGCCTTCCGGTTTGAATTTGAATTCGGCGACAGGCGCGTTGAGCGGCACGCCGACAATCAACGGAAGTTTTAATTTCACGGTGACGGCGACAGGATTCGGCACGTGCACGGGCAGTCAGGCTTACAGCGTGACCATCGGCAGCGGCGGATGTTCGACCATCAGCATGCCGGCAAGTTTGCCGAACGGAACAGTCGGCGGTTTGTACAGTAATGCCGTGGCGGCTTCGCCGGCCGGCACTTACAGCTACGCGGTCAGTTCCGGCACACTGCCGCCGGGCGTCACGCTTTACAGCAGCTTCGGGCTGATCTTCGGATTTCCGACGGCTGCTGGCAGCTACTCCTTCACGCTCACGGCTACGCAAGGCTCTTGTACAGGCAGCGGTACGTACACAGTGCTGATTAGTACGGGCTTCGCGTCCTCACTGGCGGTGGCCAGCGATTTCGACGGTGATTTGAAGAGCGACGTATCCGTCTTCCGCGCCGACGGCAACTGGGAAATCGCCAACAGCCGCGAGGGTCAAACAAAAACAACCCTGTGGGGCGCGCCTTATGCGCCGTATTACGACTTATCTGTATCCGGCGATTACGATGGCGATGGCAAGACAGACCTCGCCGTCTTCCGTCGCGGAACGGAAGGCGCGGGACACTGGTTTATCAAACGCAGCAGTGACGGCGGCGTGAATATACATTTCTGGGGCTTGCCGACGGATATTCCAGTGCCTGGCGATTACGACGGCGACGGCAAAACCGACGTGGCTGTCTGGCGCGGTTCGGAAGGTACCTGGTTCGTCATACGCAGTTCTGACGGCGCGGCCACGGCAAGCTTCTGGGGAAAGGACAGCCTGAACGACACGCCTGTGCCGGGCGATTACGACGGCGACGGCAAAACGGACTACGCTGTGTTTCGCCGCAGCGGCGCGCAGGCCGGTCACTGGCTGATTAATCGCAGTTCGGACGGCAAGTCTCTGGATGTGAAATGGGGTCTGCCGACGGACGCACCCGTGCCGGGAGATTACGATGGCGATAACAAGACTGATTACGCTGTCTGGCGCGCAACTGAAGGCGTTTGGTATTGGGTGGAAAGCGGCTCGGCGGCGCTGCGCACCTTAACGCTGGGCGCGACAGACGACCTGCCCGTGCCGACCGATTACGACGGCGACGGC
>CAZRXE010000531.1:0-2783 GCA_964603695.1 uncultured Heliomicrobium sp. | reverse complement strand
CGGGCCGATCAGCCATCCCCAAACTGTGCCTTGATGATACGCGCCGTCGCGGCTGCGCATATCGCCCTGGTAAATGCCTACGTATTGCGGATCGTGTGGCGACAAACTGCGCAATCCGTAAGGCGTCATCAACTCGCGTTCGACTACGGCGACGATTTGTTGAGCGCGGCTGTCGTCAAGCATTGCCACTATTGAATGATGCAGGCTGACGGCCAGGATTTGATTCGGGCGGATCGAAGCGTCACGCAATTCGCCGTTCACCACGTCGTAAAGGCATCCGGCGGCTTCGTTCCAGAATTGCCGGTTGAAGGAGTCCTGGGCTTTGTCGGCCATCGCCGCGAATCTTGCGGCGTTTGCGCGGTCATCGAATTTGTCGGCCAACTCCACCATCACGCGCAGCGCATTAAACCAGAGCGCCTGAATTTCGACCGGTTTGCCGATGCGCGGCGTGACCACCCAATCGCCGACTTTGGCGTCCATCCAGGTCAACTGCACACCAGGTTCGCCCGCGAACAGCAACCCATCGGTGTCAACGTGGATGTTGTAGCGGGTGCCGTGTTCATGCCAATTCAGAATGTCCACCAGCGTGCCGTAAAGATGTTGGCGGACGAAGTCTTCGTCGCCGGTGTGCGCAATCAGGGCGCGGACGGCTTCAAAGTACCAAAGCGTAGCGTCCACGGTGTTGTATTCCGGCGCTTCGCCTGCGTCGGGGAAGCGGTTTGGCAACATGCCTTGATCCACATGCTGCGCGAATTCCAGCAGGATGCTGCGAGCGATGTCGTAGCGTTTGGTGGTCAGCGTCAATCCGGGCAGGGCGATCATCGTGTCGCGCCCCCAATCGCTGAACCAGTGATAACCGGCAATGACCGTTTTCTGTTTGCCGCGCGCGACAATGAACTGATCGGCAGCCAGAGTTAGCAGACGAACTAATTCATCCCTTCCGGCAAGGTTGAGCAAACCTTGCCGGCGTGCAATTTCGCTTTGACGCAGCGGATCGGCATCATCGGCTTTGCGGATTTGCGTGGATGCGATGACGGTTGCGGTCGGCGTTTGATTCAGATCGAACTTCAACGCGAAGTGGTTGAACAGGTCTTCGGTGAAATCCAGCCCGCGCTCGCGTTCGACGGCGTATTCAAAGCTCCGATACCAATAACCTGTGAAGGCGAATTCATTGGCATTGTGCGCGAAATGCAGTTGAGGCCAATCCGCGTAAGGTTGAACGGTCGCCAAACCGTCCGCGAGCTGAACGTGCGGATTGAGCGCGCCGTTTTCGTGCATCGTGCTGTGGTAATCGCGGAAAGCAACGAGCGGATGAAGTTCCAGGCGGCAATCGGTGTTTTCCGGCTTGCGATTGAGTTTGTATTGCACGACCGTCGTGTTTTCGCCGTGAGCCATAAAGACTGACTTTTCCAACTCCACGCCTGCCGCTTCGTAAACAAAGATCGGGAACGGATCAAGCCGGAACTGTTTCAAGTATCGGTAGCCTTGCGGATGAACCGCGCCGGAATACTGATTGGCCGACAGATCAAAGCGTTCGCCGTTGACAATCAAGGTTTCTTCCAGCTTTTCGAGCAACGTCAACCGCCCGACCGGAGGCCGCGTGGCGGCGGTCAGCAAACCGTGATACCGCCGCGTGTTCAACCCGGTGATGGTTGAAGACGCGAAGCCGCCGAGTCCATTCGTTTCCAGCCATTCGCGCGTCGAAGCCTCATTCAAATTGCCGCAAATCGTTTCGTCAAACTGAATCATTGTCACCTCCAAAAAGATAATCCGCAGACGCTTGCGAGTTATTCCCGGCAAAACATCTGCGGATTCCCGCTGACTGATTGTGGAAAGGGTTATTCCATCGGACGCCATTCACGTCCGTCGCGTTCGAGCAATTCGTCGGCTTCTTTCGGTCCCCAGGTTCCCGCCGGGTAATTTGGGAAGGCGCGCGGTGGCAGAGCTTTCCAAACGTCCAGCACGGGTTCGATCACTCGCCAGCCGGCTTCGACCATATCGGCGCGTTGGAAGAGGGTGGCGTCGCCGACCATGCAGTCATAGAGCAATCGTTCGTAGCCTGTGCTGGGTACGCTGCCGAAATAGTCTATGTAGTTGAAATCCATTTCGACCGCGCCCAGCCGCATGATCGGCCCCGGCACTTTTGCGCCGAATCGCAGGCTGATGCCTTCGTCGGGTTGAATGTGAATGACCAGGCGATTGGTGCGCAGCCGTTCGATTCCCGTTTCACGGAAAAGCATCATTGGCGCGCTCTTGAATTGGATGGCGATTTCGGTGACACGCTTCGGCAGGTGTTTGCCCGTGCGCAAGTAAAACGGCACGCCCGCCCAGCGCCAATTATCAATTGTCAACTTCAGCGCGACGTAAGTTTCCGTGGCGGAGTTCGGTGAGACTTGTTCTTCCTGGCGGTAGCCTTTGGCTTTTTCGCCTTTAACTAAACCTTCGCCGTATTGGCCGCGAACGGCGCGCGTCAGCACTTCTTCGGGCAGGATGGGCGCAATGGCGTGCAGGACTTTGGATTGTTCGTCGCGCACGGCATTGGCCTCGAAGGAAATCGGCGGCTCCATTGCCGTCAGCGAAACCAGTTGGAACAGATGGTTGGGAATCATGTCGCGCATTGCGCCGGAGGTTTCGTAATAGCCGCCGCGTTTTTCCACGCCAACGGTTTCCGACGCCGTGATTTGTACATGGTCAATGTAACGGCGATTCCAGATCGGCTCGAACAAACCGTTACCGAAACGGAAGACCAACAGGTTCTGAACGGTTTCTTTGCCCAGGTAATG
>CAZRXE010000530.1:0-2664 GCA_964603695.1 uncultured Heliomicrobium sp. | reverse complement strand
GTTATCGGTTAGACGCTTTTTGCGTGATGCCCAACCACGTTCACACCGTTTTGAAGCCGTTACCGACCATTCCTAAAGGAAAAGACGCATTTCTCAATGGCGCATGTGTGATTGATCGCGAAGATCGAATCGGCTATTTGGAAGCGCAAGAAGACGGGCGACGCGAATTTATCGCGGTTACGTTTCATTCACTGGCTTCAATCCTGCATTCGATCAAGCGACATTCAGCCCGCGAAGCAAACACATTGCTGAGTTGTAGTGGCGCTTTTTGGCAAGCGGAAAGTTACGATCATTATATTCGCACGGATGAGGAGTGGGAGCGCACGATTCGCTATGTGTGCAATAACCCTGTCAAAGCGGGGCTGGTAAACAACTGGCGCGAATGGCGCTGGACATGGTGTCGAACTGAAACCAAATAGCCCCCATTTTGGGTGAGACAGGTTAGTAACCTGCCTCCACGATTATCTTGCTTACGCAATGGTACAGGTTACGAACCTGTCCCACCCATTATCAAAGAGAAGATTCATGACAAAGACAAATCTCAATCGTCGCTTATTTCTAAAAGCATCCGCGCTGGCTGGTGGCGGGTTCATGCTGGGCTTGTATCCGAAGGCCGCTGAGGTGTTGGCGCAACGCCAGCAGGTTCCGCTGACTCCGACTGATTTCGTCAGCATTGCGCCGAACGGCATCGTCTCGATCATTTCGCGTAACCCTGAAACCGGGCAGCATTCGCTGAATATGTTGGCGATGTTGGTGGCCGACGAACTCGACGTTGACTGGAAGAACGTCAAAGTAATTCGCCCGGATGCCGATACCAAATACGGCCCGCAATTCACTGGCGGCAGCACGGCGACGCCGACGAATTGGGATCCGATGCGGCAAATCGGCGCGGCTTCACGACACATGCTCATTGCTGCCGCCGCGCAAATGTGGGGTGTCGCTGCTGCTGAATGCACTACTTCTTCCGGTCGCGTACTGCACGCGGTTTCCAATCGTTCGGCTTCGTATGGCGAACTCGCGGCCAAAGCCGTGACGATGCCGATGCCCGATGTCAAAACGCTCAAGCTGAAAGACCCGAAGGATTACAAGATCATCGGCACAACGACGAACGATGTAGAGAACAAAGCCATCGTTACCGGCAAACCGATTTTCGGCATTGATATGAGCGTGCCCGGAATGCTTTACGCGGTGTTTGAAAAAACGCCCGTTCCCGGCGGCAAAGCCGTCAGCGCAAACCTGGACGCCATTAAAGCTCTGAAAGGCGTCAAACACGCCTTCATCATCGAAGGCAAACCGCGCATCAGCAATTTCCCGAATTTTCTGAACGACGATACGGGGTTGGAATCCGGCGTAGCCATCGTCGCCACCAGTTGGTGGGCGGCGCAATCCGCCCGCGAAAAGCTGGAAGTGAAATGGGATGAAGGCCAATGGGCGACGCAAAACAGCGTGGACATTGCCAAAAAAGCTGACGAGCTTTCCAAACAACCTGCCGGACGCACGCTTCGCAAAGACGGTGATCCTGAAGCCACGTTCAAACGCGCTGATGTGAAGGTTGTCGAAAGCCAGTACGTTTTCCCGTTCATCTCGCATGCGCCGCTGGAGCCGCAAAATTGCACGGCGCATTTCAAAGACGGCAAGCTGGAAATCTGGTCTACCAGCCAGACGCCGCAGATCGGCAAAACCATTGTTTCGCGCTTGATGGGCATGCCCGAAAAAGACATCACGGTTCACATGGTGCGCGCCGGTGGCGGATTCGGACGTCGTTTGTATAACGAATACATGTGCGAAGCCGCCTGGATTTCCAAAACCGTCGGCGCTCCGGTCAAGTTGCTGTGGACGCGCGAAGACGATATGCAACACGACTATTATCGTTCGGGCGGGTTCCAATACTTGAAAGCCGCCGTAGACAACTCCGGCAAACTCGTCGGCTGGCATAATCATTTCGTAGGTTACGGCGAAGGCGAAACCTTCACGCATTCCGGCCAGGTGGACGGCAACGAATTTCCTTCGCGCTTTATCCCGAACTTCCAACTTCAGGCGACGGTCATGCCGCTCGGCATCAAAACCGGAGCCTTGCGCGCGCCGCGTTCCAATGTCTATGCGTGGGTTTACCAATCCTTCCTCGACGAACTGGCGCACGCCGCCGGCAAAGACCCCGTGCAATTCCGCCTGGAGTTATTGAGCGCCGGCCCGCCTGCTGGTACTCAGGGAGTGATGAACGCCAAGCGCATGATTGATGTGGTCAAGCTGGTTGCTGAAAAGTCAGGCTGGGGCAAACAAAGCTTTCCGAAAGGCCGCGCGCTGGGCATCGGATTCCATTACAGCCATCTTGGCTATTTTGCCGAAGTCGCAGATGTGACGGTGACCACAGTGTCGGGCAACAAAAAAATCAAAGTGAATAAAGTCTGGGTCGCCGGAGACATTGGCAGTCAGATTATCAACCTCGGAGCTTCAGAAAACCTGACGCAAGGCGCAATTGTGGATGGAATGAGCGAAATGCTGCAGGAGATTTCATTGAAGAATGGCCGCGTCGTGCAATCGAACTATCACCAACATCCGCTGGTGAAAATGTCGCAAACGCCGCCCATCGAAGTTCATTGGATCAAATCCAACAATCCGCCGACGGGTTTGGGTGAACCGGCTTTGCCGCCGATTTTGCCCGCG
>CAZRXE010000529.1:0-2733 GCA_964603695.1 uncultured Heliomicrobium sp. | reverse complement strand
CATCCGGTAACGGTTGGCGGCCACCGCCAGAATCGGGAAATAGCACAGGAACACGCCCGCGCCGAGTTTCGGAAACAAGCCTTGTTGCACGAAGGCGGCCAGGCCCAAATGCACAACCGTCAAATCGAGCAGCGTCGTTTTGCTGACCAGCGATTCCGACGCGCCGCTTTTGGCCAGCGCGCCGACAGCAATGGCCGTCACCAGCCAGACGGCAGCCAGAATTAGATAAATCATGCGGACGTTCGAGTGATGTTCCCACATCCAAACGGCGGCGATGACCGACGTGGCGGCGAACCACAGGCGCACTTTGGTCGCCCAGCTTTCGGCGGCGCGGACGTGTTCAGCCAGCGCTGCATCCACCTGTTGCGGAATGCGCTCCTGAATAAATTTGATGGCAGACAGATTGACGGCAGACATAAGTCGGGGTCCTTTTTTGTTTTGAAATGTTTGATGACGTAGGCGAGCGCGCGGCTCATTGAGTGCCATACCATACTGCACGCGGCGGGAAAGCGTCAAAACTCCAATGCCGGTGCGCCTTTTGACATCTCGGATGTCGGTGACTACACTCGCGCCTCATTTCGTGGGACAGATCAATAAGCAAGGAGAACATCTGTTCTGATGCAAGCACTGATTTTGGCCGGCGGCGAAGGCACTCGCCTGAGACCGCTGACGATTTACACTCCCAAACCCGTCGTTCCCATCGTCAACCGTCCATTCCTTTATTACCAACTCGAACTTTTGAAACGCGCCGGAATTAAGGAAATCACCTTGTCGCTGTCTTATCAGCCGAACAAGATCGCAGACATTTTCGGTGACGGCGACGAAACCGGGTTGAGGATTTATTACACCGTCGAAGCTTCGCCGCTGGGCACTGCCGGCGCATACAAAAACGCGCAGGAGCATTTGACTCAAACCGCCGTGGTTTTCAACGGCGACATTCTGACCAACATCAACATTGCCGACGTTATTGCTTTTCACCGCGAGAAGAAGGCGGCGGCAACCATCGTGCTGACGCCGGTGGAAAACCCTTCGGCTTACGGCCTGGTCGAAACCGAAGCCGACGGCCGCGTGCGCCGCTTTCTGGAAAAGCCCAAGCCGGAGGAAATCACCTGCAACACGATCAACGCGGGCATTTATGTGCTGGAACCGCACATCCTGAATTACATTCCGGCAAACGAAAAGTTTTCGTTTGAATACCAGCTTTTCCCGGCGCTGCTACAGAACAACGAACCGTTTTATGCCTACACGATGTCCGAATATTGGCTGGACATCGGCACGCCGCAACGTTACCAGCAGGCCAACGACGATTTAATCAACGGTCGCATTCCCACCTTCGACGCCGAACGTAAACCGCTCAATGCCGGTAGCGCGTCCGGCGAAGCCGAACCGGTCAAAATAGATTCGCGTTCGGCGATTGATCCAAGCTGTTCGATCAAACCCGGTGTGGAAATCACGAACTCCGTGTTGGGTGCGAACTGCGTGATCGAAGAGCGTGTGAAAATCGAAAACAGCGTTGTACTGGCAGGCGCGCGCATCGGCAAAGCCGCCGAAATTCGCAACTCCATTATCGGCAAAAGCGCCATCATCGGACGCAGTTCCAAAATCGAAGGCGCAGCGCTCGGGGACAAGTCTTCGCTGACGGATTACACGATTATTTAGGTGATAGGTGATAGGTGATAGTCGGAATACCACCTGCCACCTACCACCTGCCACCTACCACCTATATTATGGCTACGATCAAATTCGGCACTGACGGCTGGCGCGCACGCATCGCGGAAGACTTCACTTTCGCGAACGTCGAAATCGTGACGCAAGCTTTGATTGATTACCTGAAAACGCAAAACACCAGCGGGCAGTTGGCTGTGCTGGTGGGTTATGACCGGCGTTTTTTGTCCGATCTGTTTGCGCAGCGCGTGGCGGAAGTCTTCGCGGGTAACAGCGTGGCGGTGGATTTGTTCGACACCGACGTGCCGACGCCGTTGGTTTCGTTTGAAGTCAAACGGCGCGGATTGGACGGCGGCGTGATGCTGACGGCTTCGCACAATCCGCCGGAATTTAACGGCTTCAAATTCAAAGCGCCTTATGGCGGTTCGGCAACTCCTGCCATCACCAACCAGATTGAAAAGCTGGTTGGCGCAACCGCACCGCAACGCATGCCGCTGGCCGAAGCCCAAAAACAGGGCATTGCCAATGTCATTACGCCGCCGGACGATTACCGCCGCCACATCGAAAACTTCATCGCCATCAAAGACCTTCGCAACGCAGATGCGCTTGTCATTGCCGACCCGATGCACGGCACGGGCGGACGCTGGGTGGAAACGATTTTGTCTGGCGGCAAGCTGCGCGTTGAAACCATTCGCGCCGAACGCGATCCGCTCTTTGGTGGCGTGTTGCCCGAACCGATGCCGTGGAATCTGGAATTGACCAGCCGCGTCATTCGCGAACGCGGTGCGTTGATGGCGCTCATAACGGATGGCGATGCCGACCGCGTGGGCGCAATGGACGAGCGCGGCGAATACATCAACACGCATCAAATCCTGATGATCCTGTTGTTGCATTTAGTGCGGAACAAAGGTTTGAAAGGCTCCGTCGCGCGGACGTTTTCGCAATCGGTGATCGTCAAACGCATTGCGGAAAGTTACGGCTTCCGGCTGTTTGAAACGCCCATTGGTTTCAAACACGTCGGCGAACTGATGCTTGATCCGGCCAACGACTTTCTGACCGGCGGCGAAG
>CAZRXE010000528.1:0-13002 GCA_964603695.1 uncultured Heliomicrobium sp. | reverse complement strand
TGCGGCAATGGGTGGCGCTGGCGTGCAAGGAGTTCGGCATCACTCCGACGACCGAAGGCGCGTTGGATATGAAGCTCGATCTGACGCAAATGCTGGACGGATTTTCCGGCAACGAACATTCGCTGCCGATTCAGCCGCTGTACAAAGACATGGCCGAATTTGTGGCGCAGACCAAGACGTTTTACACGCCGACGATTCTGGTGGCTTACGGCGCGCCGTGGACTGAAAACTACTTTTTCCAAAACACGAACGTCGTCAACGATAAGAAGCTGGCGCGTTTCGTCCCGCAGGAATTGTTGATGACGATGTTGCGGCGTCGCGGTCAATGGTTCACGCCGGAAGAATACGGATTCAAAGGCATTGCCGAAGGCGCGGCGAAAGTCGTTCGCGCCGGCGGTCGCGTGGGCTTAGGCGGTCACGGCCAGATGCAAGGCATCGGCTGCCATTGGGAATTGTGGGCTTTGCAATCGGGCGGCCTGACTCCTATGGAAGCCTTGCGCGTGGCGACGATTTTCGGCGCGGAAGCCATCGGCTTGAATCAGGACGTGGGTTCGCTGGAAGTCGGAAAAATGGCGGATTTGGTGGTGCTGGATCAAAACCCGCTGACTGACATTCACAACTCCAACACGATTCGTTTTGTCATGAAAAACGGCGAGCTGTACGAAGGCGACACGATGGATCAGCTTTGGCCCGTGCAACGCAAGTTGGAAAAACAATACTGGTGGGATCGGGAACCGAAGTAATCCTGACTGGTGGAAAACAATCGCCGGCAAGTCGCGACTTGCCGGCGATTTCTTTTTGGCAATGCAAGCATCTTCAGCCTAAATCAGAACAGTCTGGGGACAGACTAAAGTCCGTTGCCACTGTCTTGGATTTAGCTGCCAATCAAGCCGCCGTCGCCTTTGCGGACGGCAATGACCGCCGGACGCGGTTTGCCTCCGTCCGGGAAGGTGCTGGTCGGGCTGTCGTAAGTCGAGCCTTCGCCAGGATGCTGGATCGAGGCGAAGAGCGTGCGATTGTCCGGCGACAAGACCAGACTGGCGACTTCGCCGCCGGGAATGCCGCTCAGGAACTGGCGCAGGAAACCGCGTTGCGCGCCGGCGGTCGGCACGACGTAAACGCCGTCATTCCGGCGGAAAGTGTTGATCTGGCCGTCAGTGGCGATCCACAAATTGCCTTGCTGGTCGAAGGTGATGTTGTCCGGCGAAGAAATCGGGCTGACCTGCGACGGATCGAATCCCGCGTAGAAGGTACCGTCCGCAGCCACCGCCGGGTCGCCGCAAAGCATGAAGACTTCCCAGGCGAAGGTTGTCGAGGCCGGATCGTTCTTGGCTTCGGTGAGTTCCAGGATGTGACCGTGACGATTGTTGGCGCGCGGGTTCGGCGCGTCAGTGCCGGGACGGCCGGAAGTTCCGCGCTGAGTGTTGTTGGTGAACACAGCGTAAACCTTCTTGTTGACCGGATTGGTTTCGATGTCTTCAGGGCGATCCATCTTGGTCGCGCCAACCAGGTCAGCCGCGCCGCGCGTGTTGATGCAAACCATCGCCTGCGTCCAAGCAGCCAGCGCGCCCTGCCCGCCGATGAGCGACAGCCACTCGCCCGTGCCGTCGCCGTTGAACTTCGCCACATAAAGCGTGCCGTTGTCGAGCAAATCGCCGTTGGCGGCCCCGCGCTGAGGATCAAAGGTTCCTTCGGTGACGAATTTGTACATGTAATCGAAACGCTCGTCATCGCCCGTGTAAGCGACTACTCGCCCATTCGATGCGGTAACGAAGGTCGCGGCTTCGTGCTTCAGGCGGCCCAGCGCCGTGCGTTTTTTCGGCGCGGCGTTGGGATTGAAGGGGTCTATTTCAACGACATAACCGAACCGGAAGGCTTCATTGGGTTCTTTGGCGATGTTGAAGCGGTCGTGGAACGCTTCCCAGCGGCGTTCGCTCGCACCGGTCGGCATACCGTAGCGCGTGTGGATGGAGCGCCGCGTGTCATTCGAAGGCAGGCCGTTCAGGTTGGCGAAATACTGATTGAAATTTTCCTCGGCGGTGATGATCGTGCCCCAGGGCGTGACGCCACCGGGGCGGCACAATGACACGGTCTTCGGTGCTGAGTTGCACGGGCGTGAACGCCAACCCTTGTTGCGCGGCTTCGGCTTTTTCTTCGGGCAACGCGACACTGGCCACCAGCAAACTGGCCGTGACCGTCGCGCCTTTCAGAAAGGCTCGGCGCTCGACGCGGCGCGTCAACACCTGGGTGAAAGTTTCGTTGAAGCTTTGATTGCTAATTAGTTTTCCTTCTTCGTTGAAGTCGTCTTCTTCTTCAAGGTCTTCTTCTTCAACATCTTCTTCGGGCGGGTCGTTGAGCGTGACGAGGTCTTCGTCGCTGATGCGTTCGTAGCTTTCCAGTTCCTGATCCAGTTGCATAAAAACTCCTTGTTTAATTCGGCAATGTTGGTTGACGGCGTTGGGCGATGGACACACCCGCGCCTTCGCCCGCGTTGAGCGCGAGCCGGTAATGATTGCGGTTGATTGGAGATGAGGAAGTGTAAGAGTTCGGCTTTAAGCGCGCTTCAGGGGCGATTCATGTTTGCGTTAAATCCGTAAGTCGGAAGCTCCGCCATCGGGTGGCGCTTCCAATCTTAGGAACCGTGCGGCGTTGACCAAGTGCCCATTTGCCTCCCGGCGTGGTGGCCACCGAAGTCGGCTCGCCGCCGGCGTCCAGGCCGGCCAATTCAACCGGCGCGGCGGGATTGGAAATGTTGACGAAGCCGAGTTTGTCGTCGGCGGAGTTGGTGTAAACCAGCGTGCGTCCGTCCGGTGTGGCGGCGGTGATTTCCGCCACCGCGCCGGCGACATCTTGAGTGGCGACGCGGCGAAACAATCCGCCCAGGGAAGTGTTGGCGCTGCGCACGGGTTGCACTGACTGAATCGCAGGCAAGGCCAGCGCGGCGAAGATGATGGAAATGACAAAGAACTTGCGAGAGTTCACGGAAAACCTCCAATTGTGAGTGTAGTCGGGAATTGGTTTCGGCACCGGGATAGAAGACGACGGAAAATAGCAGGCTTCGTGTAAAACCCGCCTTAAGGTCAGGTCAGGTTTTTGTAAATTGTTGGATTTGGCGGGCAAGTAGGTTTTTCGGTTTCAGATGCGACAGCCGAAAGAGAATGTTATTCGAGCAAGTTTCATTTCCCAGATAACAATTCGCTACTTATTTTCCATTTGCGATATGAAATTTAAAATTAGCCATTGGCCAATCAGTTCAGGCATTTCTCGGCAATCAATGGCAAATGAAAAATTACAATTGAGATATGGAAAATGAAAAAGACTGTTCTCTACTTTTCAGGACTTCTGAAACCTGCCGCTATTCGTAGCTGAGTGCCTTGACAGCGTCCTGGCCGGCGGCGCGCAAGGCCGGGTACAGCGCGCCGAGCAATCCGCTGACGATGCCGCCGAGCGCCGCCAGCAAAACATAATCCGGCGCAATTTCCAGTTTCAGGCCTGCGCCATTGACCAACGCTGCGCGCGCCAACAACGCTATGACCAATCCCAACGTCACGCCCGCGCCACTGATGGCCAGCGATTCTTTCAGGAAGACGCCGGCAATGAAGGTTTTGGACGCGCCCAGCGATTTCAAAATGCCGATCTGTCGCGTGCGTTCGCTGACCGAGGTGAACATCGTCAACGAAATAATCAGCAAACTGATGGCGGTGGCTAATCCCGTGACAACGTTCAAAAAGATATTGAAACTGCCGTAGCCTTCGGCAAACAGTTTCGGCAAATCGCGCGTGAACAGAATGCGGAATTCCGGGAAACGTTCGGCGATGCGCGCGGCGATGAGTTCCTGCTCTTCGGTGTTTTGCGCTTTGACCAGCAACATCGAACATTTGCCGAGTGCGCCTGCCTGCTGCTGCATCACGTTGAGCGGAATCATGATGCGCGCGCCGGTTTCGGGGGCGTACACGCCGATGATTTTGAAATTGCGGTCGAAGATGTTGATTGTGCTCAGGCCGGGTTTCACTTTGTGCGTGGCGGCGTATTTGATGTCCACAATGGCGACATCGCCGGAATCCGGCAAACTTTCCCCTTCGACAATTCGCACCTTCGCCGCGCGGGCATAACTTTCGAATTCCACGCCGTCCACCTGCCGAATGCCAAGCCCGCTTTCGCCTTTCATTTCCAGATGCTGGCCGACGGTAGTGACTGCCGCAACGCCAGGGACGCCGCGAATTTTGCCGGCCATTTCCACCGGCAGCGAAAGCGGCAGCGAAGTCAGTGACAAGCCGCGCTGCTCCCGCAAACTCAGCAGCAGTTCAACGCCCGTGTTGGCGTCGCGCGTGCCGCGGTCGCGCAACATGCCGCGCACCAGTCCGACAGTCAGCACAACCAGAATCACGCCAATGGCGACGCCGACAATGCTGACAGCGGTGCGGCCCGGATGATGCGAAAGATTGGCGGCAACAAGATTTTTCATATCACAGGGAAACCCGCTCGCTGTTGCTCGCGGTACTGATTCGAGTTTCAGAATCGAGTTGATGGGCGAATCGAGACGACGGAAAGGCGGCGTGCAAATCGTCGTAAAGCGCAAAGAAACGATCTGTCACTTCCGGCCAGCGATATTGCGCGGCGGTCCAACGCGCGCGCGCCAGTTTGTCTTTGCGGATGCCGGTGTCCGTGAAAAGGAAATACACGGCGGCGGCGAAAGCCTCGGCGTTGGCCGGAGCAAGCCAGGCATTGGTTTCGTCGGCGTAAGACAACACGCCGCCCGAACGCGGTGCCACCAGCGGCAAGCCGGCGGCCATCGCTTCGAGCGGGGCGATGCCGAACGGTTCGTGCGGGTTCGGATGCACGAAGGCGTCGCAATTGGCGTAAAGGTTGATGAGCGATTGGCGATCCTGAACGTGGCCCAGCAGCCAGACTTTGCCCGGCGCGCGGCGGCAAGCTTCGTTTTCAAACCAGTCGGCCAGCGGCCCGGAGCCTGCAACCAGCAAACGAAAATCTTCCTGGCCGCCATCGGCCAGCCGAGCCATCAAATCCAGGAGCAGCGAAACATTTTTTTCCGGCGACAAGCGCCCGGCGTAAAGCAGCAGCTTCGTCCGCGCATCGCCGCCAAGCCGTGCGATCAATTGTCGCCGCTCCGCTTCGCTGGGATGCGCGGCGGCGAACTCTTCCACCTGCGCGCCCATCGGCAAGACGGAAACAGGCCGTTGATGTTCGGGCGTCATGGCTGAAATCAATTCTTCCGCCGTGTAATCAGAATTGGCGATGTGGTAATCGAACAGCGGAATGTAAAGCCTGCCCAGATAAGTTTGTGACCAACGCCGGGCCGCTTCGCCGCGCGTCAAAAACGCACTGACATTGTCGTCCATCCGTTCGCAACTCATTCCGGCCAGGACGGTGCGCGGCATTCCCCGCAACCAGCGCCGTCGCAGCAAACCCGCCAGCCAGGCAACCGAATACTTATCGCAGATTTCCACCAGGTCAGGTTTTTCAGCGAGCAGAATTCGTTTGAGCGCGCCGTCCAATCCGGGCAGATAAGTTTGCGGCATCAACAGCCGATAGCGGCGGTCGAAAAACGGCGCGTGCGGTGCCGCGACGTGATAAATGCGTCCGAAGGTGCCGACTTGTTCAATACGGCTTTGATCGCCGGGCACGATCAGGGACATGAGCCGTCCCAGCCGATTCGCACCCTCCAGCAGCGAGCGATAAAACGTGCTGATGCCGCCGGAGTTTTGATGAAAAGCATTGGTGATGTGAAGCGTTTTGATTGGCATTTGATTACGGTCAATCTTGTCTGAAACGAACCAGGCAAGCGCGCGGCAGAAAGGCCAAAAACTCGAAGACGATGCGCGGCAGTTGACGGAAATCTTCCAGCAACGATTGCCGCTCCGCGCCGACGATGAATGCGCCGCGTCGCATTGCGAACAGATTGAACACCGCCGAGAGCATCGAAAAACAAATTGAAGCAACGATGCTGGCGGCCAGCTTTTTGGTTCCGCTTGCCCAGTGGAGCAGGAATTCCATCGTGTGATTAATCGTCGGCATCAAGACCATGATCGTCAGCGTCGCCAGCCAGGCCGGGCGCGTGCGGCGAAAGCGTTCGATGGCGGCACCGTAAAAACCGGCAACCGCAATGTAAAACGCCGCTTCGATGCCCATCGCGCCCGCCGCCGCCGAAACGCCCGCGCCCAGGTTGGCGAAAAAGAACAATGCGCCGCGCGTCAAGGCGCTCAGCACAGCCGATTTCCAATTCCAACGGCGCAGCAAATTTTTGATCGGATGGCGAAGCAGGCTCAGCAGAGCAGCGCCCACGGTGTTTGAAGTTTGGGAAGACACGTTTGAATCAACTGATTGCATCGGAACTCACTGTCGTGCTCGACGACGGCCTGCGAACGGCCCGCTCTGCCGCCGCGCGTTGCACACAGACTTCATAAGCCTGATAAACCTGCTGGAAGACGCTTGTCCATGAAGCGCGACAAGCACGCTGTCGCGACGCTTCGCGCATCTGCGCGTGAAGCTCCGGTTCCGCCATCAGGTGTATTGCGGCCCCAAGAAAATCTTGTTCCGTTTTTGCCACCAGGCCGGTTTCGCCGTTCGCAATGATGAATTTCGGGCCTCCCTGATCGCTGACAATTGCCGGCACGCCCGAAGCCTGCGCTTCGAGCGCCACGTTGCCGAACGCATCCGTGCGCGAAGGAAAAATGAACAAGTCCAGGTTGGCGTAAGCGCGCGCCAATGCTTCGCCCTTCAACACACCCGGCAATTCAACATTTCCATTCGGAAGCATGTGTTGTTCCAGCCATTCGCGTTCGCTGCCTGTGCCGATGATGACGAAACGGAAATCCTTGACGCCCGCTCGCAACAATCCTGTTTCCAGCCTCGCCAACAACCGCACGTTCTTTTCCGGCGTCAACCGGCCTACGTAACCGATGTTGAAAACATTGTCTTTTCGCGCGCGTTTGGCGGGCGAAAACAAATTTGTATCCACGCCGCGCCGCATCATAAACACCGGACGATGCAGGTTTCGTTCGATCAATTCGCCCATTTCTTCGTTCGGCACCAGAATGACCGTTCCGAGTTTGTAAAACAGCATGGTTAATTTCAGGCTCAGCCGCTGGGCGCTGCCTGTCAGCGAAAAGCGGCGAAGGTCGGGAAGAAACGGCAGCAGTCTGGCCAGACGTTCGCCGGCGTATTCGTGAAGGTTCGTATGCCAGGACATGACGATGGGCAGGTTCAACTGGCGCGCGACGTAAACGCCGAGCAGGCCGATGTCGCTCGGCCCGGTGATGTGAATTACGTCGGGGTTGAATTCGCGAACGGTTTCCAGCGTCCGTTTCGCGTGCCGCCACATCAACAGATCGAATCGCAAATCGGCGTCGAGCGCGAAACCGATCTTCGTTCGCTTCAACATCAATCGTCGCAAACTGCCTTCGTCAATGGTTTGCGTTTCGTCGCCCGCGTGAACGCACAGAAACGGAAAGGCCTGACTTTGGGCGAACGCGGCCAGATGACGGCTGGTATGCGCCACGCCGTTCACTTCCAGATACGAGTCGGTAAAAAACGCCACGCGCGGTTCAGTTTTCATAACTCATCCTTTCAAGACGGACTTCTTCTCCTGCCAGCGCCAATCGCAGCGCCGGTTGCAAACGGGTTCCCAGCATTCGCAACACCCACAAAGACGCGCGCACCCAGGACGGCCCGCCGTTGGGCCAATGTTTCGCCAGCGAGCAACTGCCGCAACCGTCGCCCGTGTCCACGAAAACACGATCCTGCCAGCGTTCGTGTCCCAATGGATGCTGCGGGTAGTTGCGCAACACATCCGCCGCCACCTGAATCGTTCGCGCCGCTCGCGAATCGCTGTATTCCGGCAGCAACAGGACTTCGCTGTGCTGGTCTTCGCGCACTTCGGCCACGAATTCGGCGAAAGAATCCGCTCGCGTCAGATTGAGCAGCGTGTTGGCCTGACAACCGTGCCGGTCGCCGCCGGTCACCACCGGAAAACCAAAATCCTCGGCCATCGTCATCACCGCGCGGTTTTCCCGCCACGAACGAAATCCATTGATTTCAAAAGCGTGAATCCATTCGCCGTGCTCCGCCAGAAAAGCGTTCAAGCAAGCCTGGTGCCGCTGCGCGCCGATGAATTCGATGTCCCACAATGGATGGTTCAAGACCACCAGGGTTTCCGGCGCTTCGCCCAGCAGTATCAGCAAATCGCTCAAGGACATCGCTTCCGGGTTGCGCTCCGTGTATTTCATCAATTCGCGATAAATTTCGGCGGCGAACTCGACAGGCAGGTTGTGTACGCCCAAATGAAAAAAACCTTCGCCGTAAGGAACAGTCCATTCCAGGGAGACCGGAATGCGGCGACCCGAATCAATCACACGCAATCGCATGCCGGCCTCAATGTCGTCGTGGTCGGTGATTGAAATAAAAGCCGGCAATCCGAGACGGCTTTCAATCTGCAAGGTTTCGGTTTCCAACACCTGACGCGGCGCAACAGGCGGCGTCCAGTATGCGCGGCTGAAATCCACCGTCCGTCCGTGCAGCGTCAGGTAACGATCCATCTCGGCTTTGAACAAACGCGAGACGACCGGAATCATCGCCGCGTAATGCGGGATGAAAGTCAGCAACTCTTTTGAAAAACCGGTGTGGCAATGCAGCGAGGCTCCCGCGCAAAAGCCGCGCAGGATGGTGGGCAAATTTCTCTCCGCATGTTCGTGAACATGCAGCCGGGTGCGGGCGCAATTCATTCCCTGTTCCTCCTTGTGTGGTGAAAATGGTTCGCGAATGCAGGCGTAAACGGAAGAGTAGGCGAGTGATGTAACGCCCGGTTAAAGGAAGAAATAAATCATCGTCAGGTGAAAGCTAAATCGCCCTTAATCGCTGCCGACGCTTGCGCGCTTGATAAAGAATTAAGCGATCCGTAACGACGGATTAAACCCACTCGGTTACAGTCCGGCTTTCATCAACAAGTTCAGCGACGAAAGATGCTTAAACCGGATGCGTTCGGCGGTTGCCATATTTCAGGAATTGGGAGTTCGCGTAACGGGCGGGCAAATTGCTGTCGAAACGCTTCCTTTTTCTGCTGGAGACATCACGGCGGGTTCCGAATCCGAATTGCAGGCGGTGGTGGGCGGCGACAAGACACAGGTTGATTTGCCGCTGCAAATCGAACATTCCAACTATTACGCCAACATTGCGCGGCGGATTGCCGCCGGCGACACGCCACGCCGAGCCATTGCCCAACTGGAACGCTACCTGAACGACAATCGCGAAAACATCTGGGAAAACAGTTGGGTGCGCTTTCCCAAACGGCGGCTGAGTCTGTTTGCACAGCGGATTCTTCAAACCGATTTGCTGGCCGACAAACGCAATCATCAAGGCGGGCTTCGCGCCGATTGCCAACGCTTTCTGACGCACGAACACGGCGAGGAAATTCTTCGCGTGCCGGTCAGCTACCTGCTCAAACTGGCGCTGGCCGAAATAATCGGATCGCAACCGGACCTGCCGTCGCCATTGGCGCAAACCGGCGTGCGGTTGATGAATCATTTCCTGAACGACAACACTTCGCCGGAAACCTTTTCCTTTCACCTCAGCCTGTTGCAGCCGGAGAATGGAATGGGGCGTGCCCTGGCCCGCGAAAAAGCCAAACGATTTCTGCTCTGCCAATTGTTGACGATGTATGCCAATCGGCGGCTGGGATTGCGCGAGGGCGGCCAGCAGGCAATGGTGTATTTCGCGCCGCATCCGCCCGTGCGCCAGAAACAGCTCAACGATTGCATCTCCGACGCCTTTTACCGCGAACTGTTCATGAGTCCCTGTTTGTCGGGTTGGGACAACGGCGAATCCAAACACGAATACATGAAGTTGTGCCATCAGGTGCTCAGCCGCAGCCAGCTCAACGCCGTGGCCAAGCTGCGCGAAGCCGGCATCATCAGCAACAATCTCGTCGTGTTGCCGAACCTGTCCAACATCAGCCTGGCCAACAACGGCACGCATGTCAGCTTGGGCAGCCGTCGTCTGACCGCCATCCTGCGCGCCGGGCAGACAGGTTTTGGCGCGGCAGAAGAAAAACTGCTCGGCGATTTGACCATCAAAATTGTCGAACACTTCCTGCCGCTTTTTGTCGGCACTTACAGCGCCGCGCCCTACCGTTTGGATTTCAGCGACTTTCATCCCGAAAAAGTCCTGGGCTTTTTGCCGCACGAACTGGATTACACGCATCTGCGAATGATCTGGCGACGCTGGCGCAAAAAAGCGGATTTGAACGTTTTCGGCTATCGCATGACGCCCTGCGGCCCGATCTGGCTCGACAATCTGTTAAGCGGCCTGTTCCGCCTGCGAGGCGATGCTGTGCCGGATTTTCGGCTGATTGATTATTTGGCGGCGGTGATGAGCACTGAACGCAGCCCGGCTTTTGACGGACAATTGGGAAACGGCGAAAGACTCAAACGCGATCTGGCCGACCTGGGTGTATTCGATTCGAAGATGTCGCTTTATGTGCTGTACAGGCTGCGCGAATTCGAGCGCATGGGCTTCACCGGGTTCGAGGGACGATATTACAGCCTGTTTGAAAGCCTGACAGAAGACCTGGGGCGTGCCACCGATCTGCAAGCCCTGATCACCGCACTGGCGTTCAAATATCAGGCGTGGGGGCGGTTGACACACGCGGAGATTCCCGACAAACCCTTCGTTGAAAGCGAACGGCGGCAAATCTTTTTCGGCGCGGCCATCGGCATTCCCACCTTTTTTGTTCATCACGATTCGCCGAACGCCTTGTTGCGCGCAATTCTGACGCGCACCAAACGCACGCGGCCCAGCCGTCGCTACCCGGGCTTTTTGCGGATTTATCAGGAAGATTACCGGCGCGCGCTGCTCGAAACCCTGCGCGAAGACGCCGCCGACCTGATTGAAATGTTCCACCTGGAAGAAACCATGTCGGAATTGGAAGCGCGCCTGAACGACCCTGCGCAACTTTCCGCCGCCGGCAAACTGATGCGCGGCATTCTGGACGACAACAAGCAAACCTCTCCCATGCAAGTGCGCGCAGAGGATTTCAATCTGCAAGCCGAGCGTTATTACCGCGACACCTTGCGCCGCCGTCATCTGGCCGAAGCCTTCGCGCTTTTGCGTGAAGACCTGCGCGCGCCGGCATTTCAGGCCGAATTTGGCAAGGTCTTGTCGGTTTCCGGCGCGGACGCCGCAGGCTTGAGCGAAAGTTTCCAATCCCGCGTCATCCGCGATGAAACGACGGAAGACGAGCTACGCCGACTGATTAACTGTCTGCTGGCCAGCCTGTGCTGCGATTTCCGACTGGCGGAACGATTGGCGGCCAACGCTCCCGAAACAACGCCGACCATTGAAAACAATCATGTCCAAACTGCCTTCGCTTCCGCATCAATACGTTGACCGTCGCAGCGGCACCGTCTGCACCGAAAGGCTGTTCAGCGATGCGCTGGTGCGCCGGTTGTATTCCGACGTGCGCGAAAACGCGCCGGCGCTTTATCGGCTGATGCTCAGCCCGTACGTCTCCGCCGCACTCGGCTTTCTCAACTACGATTTGCCGCTGGGCGGCAGGCTGTCCGGTTCGTTGAACTTCCTGCGCGCAAGCGGCGTCAATCTGGACGAATGCATTGATCTGCCTTCTTCGCTTGATACCGCGCGAAAAGTCTTTGAACGAAAAATCCGTTACTGGGAATGTCGCCCGCTGCCGCCTGAAGAAAACCTGATCCTGTCGCCCGCCGATGCGCGCGTGCTGGCCGGTTCGCTCAATGAGGCCTCGACGCTGTTTCTGAAAGGAAAGTTTTTCGATTTTGAAGAACTGCTCGGACGCGAAAAGCGGCAATGGCTGGCGGCCTTTGCCCTGGGCGATTTCGCCGTCTTCCGGCTGACGCCGGACAAATACCATTACAACCACACGCCTGTGGCTGGCGTGGTGCGTGACTTTTACGAAGTGCGCGGGCGGTATCACGCCTGCAATCCGTCTGCGGCGGTGACGGAAATCACGCCGTTTTCCAAAAACACCCGCACCGTGACGGTGATTGACACCGATGTTGAGGGCGGCACCCAAGCGGGATTGGTGGCAATGATCGAAGTCACCGCATTGATGATCGGCGAGGTCGTGCAGCGTTACAGCCGCGAACGTTACGACGCGCCGCAGCCGCTGGAAATCGGCCTGTTCGTAGAGCGCGGCTGTCCGAAAAGTTTGTATCGCCCCGGCAGCAGCACCGACGTGCTGCTGTTTGAACGCGGGCGCATCCGTTTCGACGAAGACTTGATTGGAAACCAAAACCGCCCGGACGCGCAAAGCCGTTTTTCGCTTGGCTTCGGGCACCCGCTGGTGGAAACCGAAGTCGCCGTGCGTTCTCGCATCGCCACGGCAAAGGAGATTGTGAAATGAGCAGTGAACTCTTTCTGATGGTGCTGGCGGCGATGTTCGCCCTGTTGTTCACTTGGGCTTTTCGCACGCTGCCGCGCGAACACTGGCAGATCATCGCCGCCGTGCCGCAACGCAAAAACGAATCCGGCGAATGGCAGGGGTTGAACCTCACCTTTTACGGATTCTTCCAGGCGACTTCCAACGCGCTGGGCGTGGCCGTCCTGTTCGGCTTGCTTGGCGCGGTCGGCGTTGCGCCGTCGGCCGTCCTGTTGCTGATCCTGGTTGTGTTTCTGTTGTGCTGGCCTGCCGCGCGGATTGTCGCCCGCGTGGTCGAAAAGAAAGCCCACACCTTCACCATCGGCGGTGCGCTTTTCGTCGGCGTGCTGGCCATGCCGTGGATCATTGTGCTGCTCAATTCAGATTTTTACGCCGACAATCCCATTCCCATGCTTCCGGCGTTGGCGGCGGCGGCCATTGCCTATGCTTATGGTGAAGGTTTGGGACGGCTGGCCTGCATCAGCTTCGGTTGTTGTTACGGCAAGCGCGTGGCTGAACTCTCGCCTGGATTGCGTCGTTGTCTGGAGCCGCTCAGCTTCACTTTCACCGGCGAAACCAAAAAAGCCGCCTATGCG
>CAZRXE010000527.1:0-1622 GCA_964603695.1 uncultured Heliomicrobium sp. | reverse complement strand
GTCGTCGCCGAATTCACTGAAAACCGCCAATTTGGCCTGCTCGGCGAACCGCGCATCAACGTGTTGTTGCTGAATTTGAAACTGGATGAAATCAAACAGCTAGGAAAATGATCGAACAATGACAGGCAACGGCGACAAACGAATATCTGCTGAAGCGGTGCTTACCCGGCTCAAGCAGGGGGAGAGAGCAAGGCTGCGCGTTTACGTAGGCGCGGCTGCGGGTGTCGGGAAAACTTACCAAATGCTGGAAGAGGCGCATCTGCTCAAAAAGCAGGGAGTGGACGTGATCGTCGCCACCATTGAAACTCACGGACGATCTGACACTCAAGCGATGATTGGCGACCTGGAAATCGTGCCATTGCGCCTGATCGAATATCGCGGCGTTACACTGAAAGAACTGGACGTGGACGCCGTCATTGCGCGCAAACCGGCGGTCGCCATCGTGGACGAACTGGCGCACACGAATGTACCCGGCTCTAAAAACCAGAAACGCTACGAAGACGTGCTGGAGTTGCTGGCTGCGGGCATTGAGGTCATAACTGCCGTCAACGTTCAGCACATCGAATCCCTCAACGATGCCGTCGCACGCACTACGGGCGTTCGTGTGCGGGAAACGATCCCCGACAGCTTTCTGCATCGCGCCGACGAAGTCATAAACGTGGATGTTTCGGTGGATACGCTGCGCACGCGATTGCGGCAAGGAAAAATTTACGGCGTCGAAAAGATCGAACAATCGCTCAATAACTTCTTTCGCAAAGGCAATCTCTCGGCTTTGCGCGAACTGGCGCTGCGGCAAGTGGCTGAAGACCAGGCTTCCAAAGCGCACGATTACCGCGAACGTGAGGGACTGGGACCTGCTGTGATTCCCGAAAAAGTCATGGTTTGTATAACTTCGCGCGGCAACGCGAAAAAGCTTTTGCGCGTGGGGTCGCGTATTGCCGGACGGCTGGCTTCGGATTGGTTTGCAGTCTACGTCGAGTCTCCGCGCGAAGAGCCTGGTCGTATCAATCCGCAGGATTACAACCGGTTGATGGAGAATGCGCGTTTTGCCGGGGAACTGGGCGCGCAATTCGTGCGGTTGAAAGCCTCGCGCGTGGCTGATGCGTTGATTGACTTCGCCCGCCGCGAAGCAATCACGCACGTCATCTTTGGACAATCGGCGCGTTCGCGCTGGGACATTTTACTGCGCGGTTCGGTTATCAATCGCTTTCTCAATGAAGTGCGCGACGCCAATGTGCAAGTTGTCCCCCTGGAACATTAGCGGCGAAGCGAAAAAAATTATGGCCGCTGTTTCGTCGCTTGAATCGTCATCGGTTGAAACTTTTGCCTGACGAACTTTTGCCTGACGAACAAAAAAGCGATGCCGGTCTAATTGACGACGGCATCGCTTTTTTCAAATCCGAATCGTTGTCCGAACTTACTTCTTGGGCGGAACGATGGTGTCTTTGGCGGCTTTGGCCACGCGGAATTTGACGACGGTTTTGGCCGGAATCTTGATGGTTTCGCCGGTCGCCGGGTTGCGGCCTTTGCGCGCCTTGCGGGCGGCTTTGACCAGCTTGCCGATGCCGGGAATCACGAAGGATCCCGTCTTCTTGGTTTGCGCCAACGCCACGGCGGCGATT
>CAZRXE010000526.1:0-6055 GCA_964603695.1 uncultured Heliomicrobium sp. | reverse complement strand
CGGGTTTTGGTAGTAATTTTTCCGACTCCCGGTGACGAAAAACCCATGATTTTCATAAAGCCTGAGCGCCGCCGAATTCATTGCGCGCACTTCCAGAAACGCGCTGCTCATTCCCCTTAACTTTGCCTCCCTCAAAGCCTCTGCCAGCAACATTGTACCAATCCCCCGGCGTCTGTAGTTTTCGGCAACGGCCACATTGTCAATCTGTAATTCGTCCACCACCAGCAAGGCGGAAAAAAGCGCGATTACTTCCACAGGCTCCGCCAAACCCACCAACAGAAGCGAACGCTCATCCTGAATTGCCTTTCGATAGCCTGACTCTCCACGGGAGTTGAGCCGACAGCTCAGCGCCAATGCGACCACCGCCGTAACGTGTTGCTCCTGCATTTGCTCAACCGTGAAACTCAAGTTTGCCCTCTAGTCTTTCTTCTTTATTTCCGCGTCGGAAGGGCGAATATAGTGCGGATGTAAACCAAAGTCGCGCCCTTGAATCATGATTTTCCCCGCACAGACAGCAATTTCTTCTGCAGTGTCGGGTATCTTTTCTTCATTAAAGCCATACTTTAGAATTGCCTGGCTATCTAATTGAAAAAAATGGCTAAAGACCTGCAGAACTTTTGCCACAGGCCCGACCACATCTTCGCCCAATGTTTCAGGAGTCCACCCTGCTCCAATTAAACGCAAACCGGCATAGGCTTCTTCTCTCCCTGCATTTATCATGACCAAAACTTTTCCGGTAACTTTTGACGCGAGCGCCAGTGCGTCCAGTGAATTGACGCCGATAGCCGGTTTGCCCAGCGTGTGGGACAACCCCTTGACTGCGGATAAACCGACGCGCAAGCCTGTGAAACTTCCCGGGCCGGTGGCGGCGGCGAAAGCGTCCACTTCCGGCAAAGACACTTGCGCAGTTTGGAGCAAGGAGGAAAGCAGATTGAAAAAAGTCTTTGAATGAGGTATCGGCGCGTCGGTTTTGATTGAAGCAAGGATGGTTTCGCCGCGCGCAAGAGCGAATCCGGCGCAGGCCGACGAAGTGTCCACGGCCAGAATGAGCGGCGGATTTTCCTGGTGGAATTGGTGATTTGACATGATTTGCGGGCGGATTATATCTTGCCGGTCATTGCCTAACAATTAAACAATCAAACCGTTTACAGTTCATCACGCCTGGAAAGGCTACGAAACCATGTCATCTGAAAAATCTTCCGGCGCGGGTCAGCTCACGCCGATGCTTCGCCAATATTACGAAATCAAAAAAAACTATCCGGGAACGCTACTCTTTTTCCGAATGGGCGATTTTTACGAGATGTTTTATGACGATGCCCTGATCGGCGCGCGGGAAATGGAAATTACGCTGACCGCCCGTCACAAAGAGCGCGGCACCCCTGTTCCGATGTGCGGAATTCCCCATCACGCGGCGGCAGGCTATGTCACCAAGCTGGTCAGAAAAGGATTTCGCGTGGCGCTTTGCGAACAAACTGAAGATGCAAAGGCCGGAACCAAATTGGTCAAACGCGAAGTCGTTCGCGTCATCACGCCCGGCACGGCGCTGGAAAGTCAGTTGCTGGAAACGAAACAAAACAATTATCTGGCTTCGGTCTGTGGCGCGGGCGAAGGAATGGGCCTGGCCGTGCTCGATCTTTCGACAGGTGAATTTCTGACAACTCAATTTAATGGAGAGACTGCCTGGCAGCGAGTTCAAGAACAACTTGAAGTTTTCTCAGTGCGTGAAATCCTCTTCCCGAACTCTCTGTCTCCTCTCTTCAACTATTGCCTTTCCAAAAAAGAGCCTTCCGCGCAAAAGCTAGACCCGTTATCAGACTCTAGTTCCACGACATTCAAAGATTGTGCGCTGACACCGCTGGATGATTGGCTGTTTGGATTCGACCACGCGGATTCTTTACTGCGGACGCAGTTGGGTGTGACTTCATTAGACGGTTTTGGGCTGGACGGTCGGACGTTTGCGGTTTGCGCAGCCGGAGCAGCGGTTCACTATATTAATGAAACGCAGAAATCACAGGCTGCCCACCTGAGCGAAATCAGTTACTTCGAGCCGAGTGAATATTTGGTACTGGATTCTACGACGGTCAGCAATTTGGAACTTACAAATGCTTCAGACGGAATTACCTCGCATAGTTTAGTTGGAGTTTTAGATCAGTCGCAGACAGGAATGGGAGCGCGGTTGTTAAGGCAATGGATTTTGCGGCCTTCGGTCAAATTAGGAGAAATCGAGGCGCGGCTGGATGCGGTTGATGAATTGAAAAGTTCCCCCATCAAACGGGATCAGTTGCGGCGGTTGTTGGAACCAATCGCGGATTTGGAACGGCTTTGCGGCAAGGTGACTTTGGGGCGGGCGAACGCGCGGGATTTAATTGCCTTGCGACTTTCCATTGAAATCATTCCGCGATTGCGGCAATCGCTCAGCGACAGCCGGTCTTCCCTGCTGCAAGTGCTGGTGGAGAGTTTGGATGAACTGGAAGACTTGAAATCATTGATTGCCAAAGCAATTGCCGACGAACCGCCCGCAGCGGCAAATGAACCGGGGATGATTCGCGACGGGTTCAGCCCTGAACTGGACGAACTTCGCAATCTGGCGCACAGCGGCAAAAGTTACATCGCCGCCATTGAAGCGCGCGAACGAGGGCGAACGGGAATTTCCACGCTCAAAGTGAAGTTCAACAACGTATTCGGTTATTTCATTGAAATCAGCCACGCCAACAAAGACCGAGTGCCTTCGGATTACGAGCGAAAACAGACGCTGGTCAATGCCGAACGTTTCACCACGCCGGAGTTGAAAGAATACGAAGCGAAAGTGCTCGGTGCGGAAGAGCGGATCATTGAGTTGGAAGTGGAACTGTTCAACGATGTGCGCCGCCGCGTCGCCGGTCAGGTCAAACGAATTCAGGGTGTCGCGCGGGCGGTGGCGACGCTGGATGTCGTCGCTTCGCTGGCGGAAGTGGCCGCGCTGCGGAATTATGTGCGACCACAACTGCACGAAGGCGATGAAATCGAAATTCGCGCCGGGCGGCATCCGGTGATTGAAACTTTGGGCGAACGCTTTGTGCCGAACGATCTTTGCACCAACAACACCACGGATAGGCTCTTAATCATCACCGGGCCGAACATGGGCGGAAAGTCCGTTTTCCTGAAGCAAGCTGCTTTAATCGTGGTGATGGCACAAATGGGCAGTTTCGTTCCTGCCGGTTCGGCGAAGGTGGCGCTGGTGGATCGCATCTTCACGCGCGTGGGTGCGTCGGATAATCTGGCGCGCGGGCGTTCGACTTTTATGGTGGAGATGATCGAAACCTCCAACATTTTGAACACCGCCACACCGCGCAGTCTGGTATTGCTGGATGAAGTCGGGCGCGGCACTGCGACTTTCGACGGATTGTCTTTGGCTTGGGCGATTGCCGAATACCTGCACGATCACGACCGCCATTCGGCTAAAGCCCTTTTCGCCACGCACTACCACGAAATGACCGAACTGGCGAAGTTGCGTCCGGGCGTTCGCAACTATCAAGTCGCGGTGTCGGAATCGAAGGGCGAAATTGTCTTCCTGCGTAAAGTCGTCCCCGGCGCGGCCAGCAAAAGCTATGGCATAGAAGTCGCGCGTTTGGCCGGTTTGCCGAAAACCGTCGTTGAACGCGCGCGCGAAATTCTGACCAATCTGGAACAGAATGAACTCGACGTGACCGGCAAACCGAAATTCGCCAAGCATCTGAAAAAACCAAGCAAGCACATCAATCAACTTTCTTTCTTTGACGCATCGGCTGGCGAACCACCGGAGTAAACCCCTAAACAATCAGGCTTTTCCTCTCTCTCAATTCCGACGAGGTCAAAATTTACTCGGTCTGTTTTGCCAAATTGCAATAAATCAAAGCCGAAGTGAAAATTCTTCCCGCCCTGAATGTAAGAAGTTCTCGATTGAGCAGCCACCCATTTGCGCGGGAAACGGCGTCAGATCGGCAAACTTATTGATTTGGTTCAATTTAGAAGATTTTCCGTCACCGCGAGCCTGTTGGCACAACGATTGTAATAGCCTGAGTGGGGCAACGAGATACCAGGTGGTTAAATCCACTGACGGTGTCTGCGGTCACCAGGGTGAGGAAGGTGACCGCAAATTATCAAGGCGCTAACAGACAATCCCACGACTGTTAGCGCCTTTTTCTTTTTCTGAAGCCACCGAGAAATAAGGCCGCGTCAAGAGCCGCCCGCCCACAGATGTCTCCACAATCAACGTCGCCGGGATGTGCAGCAAATCGCGTTTCGGCCTGCCAATATCATAATCATCTCCTGCGCTGAGAAGTGAGGATCGGAAAAAGAGTACGGCAAATGCTGACGTTGTCCTGGTCGAAGCACTACACCAACCTCTGCTGTGCGCGCGGTTTTTCGGCAAGCAGGAAGAGAATCGTTATCAGACGGTAACTGCTCCGGCAATCGCTTGTGAGCATTTACATCAGGCGTTCTGTCGGGACGAATCCCGGCCTCATTTAAAGTTCTAACGCGAAAGACTCCTAAGCGAGGCGGCGCTGTTTGCCATGATTTTTTCTGGCAGGAATGCTTCGCGACTTTTTTTCCGGCGGGCGGGATGCTCGCACTCCGGGAACTGATGGAAACTCTATTATCCGGCCATGCCGAAGCCTTGCGAATTGGCCTCGCCAAACCCGCACTCCCATCCGGTTTCGATCAACGCCGGAGTCCCGCGAACAAAAAAGGGCGCTTGAATGCCGCGAATCTGAATGCGTTCGGGAAGGCCGTCAGTGCGCGTCGTGACAAAAGAAATCATTCGCGTCACCTTGCGACTGTCGAATCCGCCGGCGTGTTGCAGATACTCTTCATCAAACGCGAACTCGAACGCCGGCTCCGCCTCTGTTTCAGTGGGAAGCTTTCCGTGCAATGCCTGATGTTTTTGAAGCAGGTTATTGCCGACGGCCGTCGCGAACGCTTGCGGATCGCGCAAATAAGATTTTATCAGCCGCCCGTCCGCGCGCCGTTCCGCCGTTGAAGCCACCAGCGGCGACAAAGCAATAAACCGCATTTCCGAAGTAAACACCGGCGGCGGAATCACGCGCACTTCCTCCACCGCGAACCGTGTGCGACCGATGCGAACGCTGGGTTGGACGGCCAGCCCGGCAATCAGCGATGTCATCAACTCCGCGTGCGGCGAGGAAATTTGCCAAAACACCGTTCCCGCGTCGAAGACCTTGTCGTCTCCCTGGAACCGAAACCCGCGCGGCACTTCGGGAATGGAAAAGACAAAAAACTTGAACCGTTTATTGCTGCCCGGCTCCGCCCATCCGTAATCGTGAACGGCCTGCGCTAATGCCGGATTCACAACTTCGACGATTTCATAAATAAACGCCTGCAATTGGTGGTGCGTCGCAGGAATGGCGGCGGGATAAGACAACGGCTGTAATTTAACGGCGATACGCATACTCAAATTCCTCAAAGGTTCGATCAGCACTTCAGCGAATGGGTGGCAACGATTCGATCGGGCGACAACTCCTTGTTTCAGTTCCTCGAAGGTTCGATCAGCACTTCAGCTGCAATGTCCATGTGTTCGCCTGCCGATCGCGTTAGTTTCAGTTCCTCGAAGGTTCGATCAGCACTTCAGCCCGACGAGCAAAAGCTGTTGGAGGCGTTCCGCGCCCAACAGTTTCAGTTCCTCGAAGGTTCGATCAGCACTTCTGCCCAACCGCGAGGAAAACCGAACCACCGGCACCGGCAGTTTCAGTTCCTCGAAGGTTCGATCAGCACTTCAGCCCTCGCCCACATCAACCATGTTCCGTCCATTCCAACACCGGGTTTCAGTTCCTCGAAGGTTCGATCAGCACTTCAGCTTTCACTCTCGGCTTCGTTACTGACTATGAGAATGTGTTTCAGTTCCTCGAAGGTTCGATCAGCACTTCAGCATTTGCTAGGGGATGGGGGAAAGGTAGAAGGTCAAGTTTCAGTTCCTCGAAGGTTCGATCAGCACTTCAGCCTCGACGATGGGCACGGAAAGTTGGGAACCTGCCAAGTTTCAGTTCCTCGAAGGTTCGATCAGCACTTCAGCACCCGA
>CAZRXE010000525.1:0-4593 GCA_964603695.1 uncultured Heliomicrobium sp. | reverse complement strand
AGGCATTTCCATCATCTGTGCGTAATGCTCCGGTTCGGCACCGATTCGCTCCATCATCAGGTCAACCGTGGCGGCGTCATAAAGCTCTTCGCCGCAGTTGGTGCAACAGGTGGCGGGCAAATTTTCGATGACGACGCTTTTGTAAACTCGGGTCCGCCTGACGTTTTTCAAAGTCGGCTCCCCACACTGAGAACAAATGTTCGGTTTCCGCTTCTTAGTCATAATCCTCTACGGTCAATTGAAAGGCAGTGATGATGACAACACCTGAAGTATCGTCAAATCTGGCGATCAACCCAAGCCCATCACCACTTTCAGCCTCGCCATAAACTTTATACTTCACTTGGATGAAACGCGCGTCATACTGATCTTCAACGATGTCACCCGTCAAAATGCAATTAAAAGCATCTGCCTTCCCATATCCTGCTGCTTACAATTCATCCAACGAATGCGATGTATACCGCACCTTGTTCGCTCTGATCGCGCGCCGCATTCTGCGCAATTCAATCTCCTACATTGAACACCAACACTCGATACATTGAATGGAGGCCAGCGCGATCCTGCCAATCTCGCCAAGTCACGCCGCCGATTCTACGGCGGGCGATGGCGCTTGGCCACATCTCGTTTTGCTCTTCACCAGGGCGCGTTAAAAAGTGATTTCTCAGTTTCGCAAGGCAGCCATTTCTTGAGGTAAAGTGTGGCGCGTGTGCGGACTTGCCGGAATTTACCACCATCAAAATGACCAGCCGATTGACGAGGCAGTCCTGCGTCGAATGACCGGCGTGCTGGCGCATCGCGGGCCGGACGATGACGGATTTTACGTCGCCGGACGAATCGGCCTGGGGCATCGGCGGCTTTCGATCATTGATGTAGCCGGAGGCCGGCAGCCGATTTTCAACGAAGACGGAAGCATCGCGATTGTCTTCAACGGCGAAATCTACAATTACCGCGAACTCGCCCAACTAGTCGAATCGCGCGGCCACAGGCTGCGTACGCGCTCGGACACGGAAACCATCGTTCATCTTTACGAAGAGTTCGGCGAAGCCTGCGTCGAGCGATTGCGCGGAATGTTCGCTTTCGCTGTTTGGGATGCGCGGCAACAAAAGCTGCTGCTGGCACGCGACCGCGTTGGCAAAAAGCCTTTATATTTCGCCGACCTCGGTGGCACGCTGATTTTCGGTTCGGAGTTGAAAGCCTTGCTCGAACATCCACGGATGTCGCGCGAAATTGATCCCCAAGCCGTCGCCGATTACTTCTCTTATCAATTCATTCCGTCGCCGAAAACCATCTTTCAACAAGCGCGAAAGCTGCCTGCCGGACACTGTTTGATTGTCACGCCCGATGGCACGCAGCAACGGCAATATTGGGACATTGATTTCAGCCGGATCGAAAACCGCAGCGAAACCGAATGGCGCGAATCGCTGTTTCAGGGATTCCAAGAAGCGGTTGCCGGACGATTGATGAGCGAAGTTCCGCTCGGCGCGTTTTTGTCTTCGGGCGTGGATTCGTCGGCGGTGGTGGCAATGATGAACCGCGCTGGCGGTCAGCCTGTCGTGACGGCTTCCGTCGGGTTCACTGAAGAAAAGTTCAGTGAAGCCGAAGGCGCGCGCCGCTTTGCCGAAAGCCTCAACACACGCCATCACGAACGTATTGTTTCGCCGAACGCCGTGCGCGTGATTGAAAAACTGGCCTGGCATTACGACGAACCTTTTGCCGACGCTTCGGCAATTCCGACGTTTTATGTTTCGCAGGCCGCACGCGAATTCGTGACCGTGGCTTTGTCGGGCGATGGCGGCGACGAAAACTTCGCGGGTTATCGGCGCTACGCTTTCGACGCGGCGGAAAACCGCGTGCGTGCGCTGGTGCCGGCAGTATTGCGGCAACCGTTGTTTGGCGCTCTCGCCACCGTTTACCCGAAAGCGGACTGGTTGCCGCGTGTATTGCGCGCCAAAGCCACGCTACGCAATTTGTCGCTCGATCCGGCGCGCGCTTATTTCAATTCGGTTTACGGTGCGATGGCAAATGAGCGCGATGTTTTGCTGGGCGGCGACGTGCAGCGCAGTATGGCGGGTTACGATTCCTTAGAGGTTTTCGCCGAACATTACCGGCGCGCAAACACTGAAGATTGCTTGAGCCGAGCGCAGTATGCCGACATCAAACTCTATTTGGCCGACGACATTTTGACGAAAGTGGATCGCGCCAGCATGGCCGTCTCGCTCGAAGTCCGCTGTCCGTTGCTCGATCACAAGCTGATGGAGTTGGCGGCGCGCATGCCGTCGAAACTGAAGTTGCGTGGCGGCGAAGGGAAATACATTTTCAAACAGGCGGTCAAAGATTTGTTGCCGCCTGAAATTTTGACGCAGCGCAAACAGGGCTTTGTCGTGCCTTTGGCCGAATGGCTGCGCGGCGCTTTGCGCGAACTGGCGCAAAGCGCACTCTTCGACGTTTCGGCCAACGATGGCTGGCTGGAACCGCGCGCTGTCAGCGAGTTGTGGCAGCGGCATCAAGCAGGCTGGCGCGATTTTTCGCGTCCGCTCTGGACGATTTTGATGTTTCGATTGTGGCAAAAAACTTTCGCTCGACGATGAACATTCTCACTTTCACAACGCTTTGGCCGAATGCCGAGCAGCCGGACTTCGGCGTGTTCGTCAAACACCGCGTGGCGGCGATGGCGCACCTGGGCGAGGTTCGAGTGGTCGCGCCCGTGCCGTGGTTTCCGCAAACACCTGCCCGCTCGCTACCGCCTGCAATACTGACTCGGATTCCCAATCATTGGCGGCAAAGTGCGCGCGTGCCGGAGCGAGAAGTCATTGCCGGACTGGAAACCTTTCATCCGCGTTATCTGGTGACGCCGAAAGTCGGAATGAGTTTTTACGGCGCGTGGATGGCACGCGGCGCTTGGGAAACCGTGCGGCGGCTTCATCGAAAACAGCCAATTGACTTGATTGACGCGCACTATGTTTACCCGGACGGTTACGCCGCAACCTTGCTTGCCCGGCGGTTGAACGTTCCGGTTTTCATCACTGCGCGCGGAACCGACATCAATCTGTTTTCGCAAATGCCGTTGATCCGCCCGAAGATCGCCACGGCATTGCGCGGCACCACCGGCGTTATCGCCGTCAGTCAGGCGTTGAAAACGCAAATGGGCGAACTCGGTATCGCCGCCGAAAAAATCTCGGTCATTCCCAACGGCATTGACCGCGCGGTTTTTCATCCGCAAAACCGCGACACCGCGCGCCAAAAACTCGGCCTTAATTCCGAAGACGACATTCTGTTGGCGGTCGGCGCGCTGGTTCCCGCGAAAGGAATTGATCGGCTGATTGAAGCGCTGGCGTTGCTTGCTTGGAAAGATCAGGAACGTCGCATCAAACTGTTCGTCATCGGCGAAGGCGCGGAACGCTTGAAGCTGGAATCTCAAATCTCAAATTTGAAATTGGAAAACCGTGTGTTTTTGCTCGGCGCAAAGCCTCAAACCGAATTGGCCGCGTGGTATTCCGCCGCTGATTTGTTCTGTCTGGCCAGTCGGCGCGAAGGCTGTCCAAACGTCGTCATCGAAGCGATGGCGTGCGGCTTACCGATTGTCGCGACGGATGTCGGCGGCGTTCGCGAATTGATCGGCGAAGCTTGCGGGTGTGTTGTGGCGGATTCCATCTCGAAGATATTGGCGGCGGAAATCGAAGCAGCGCTGGCGACGAACTGGAACAGGTCAAACATTGCCGAACGCGGCGGCGCGCGTTCATGGGCGAAGGTGGCGGAAGAAGTGATGCAATTTTTCGCCGTGCGTCAGGGCGCTTGATTCGGCGCGGGTTCAGAAAATTTTCGCAATCGGGCAAAAAGTCTTTTCAACGCACGAAACACTTTCGGCCCCAGCCAAAACAGCAGGACGAAAAAGACCGCCAGAACGACGAAAATCAGCACGGGAAAAAACACGATCAAAATTATCGAACTGAACGTCAGCCCATCTTCAGCAATGCTGAGTATGAAGTTGGAAACCGGCTCCGGGCTGGCGTTGGCAACCAATCGAACGGCGGATTTCATGCCGTGCGAACCGAGCGCGAGCGTGCCGCCAAGCAGCATCGCAGTCCATTTCACTCGCGGATCGAAATCAGCAAAGGCCGTGGCGGCCAGCACCGCTCCGGCAGGCACGCGAATGAAGGTATGAACGGCGTCCCAGACCGAATCCACTGCGGGGATTTTATCGGCGACAAACTGAATCAAATACATCGCCCCGGCCAGCCCGATCACCCACCAATTGCCGAGCATTGCCATTTCGCCGGGCAACTTGACCAGGTGAAAACGTTCGAGCAGGCCCAGCGTCACCGCCGTAGCGTACACATTGACGCCGGAAAACAATGCCGAACCCGTCGCCAGGCTTACAGTTGTCAACCAGTCAGCACTCATCGTTCATTCTCCTTATCATCTTTTGACCGCAAAACGGGGGCGATTATAGACGTTCCGGCGCATTGGTGGAATTTGCCTGCATTTGCGGGTATAGTTTGCGGCCTGCTGCTGACCGCCGCTTGCTCACTGCTAAATGCTGATAGTTTTCAATGACTGCTTCAATCGTTGACCGAATCATCTCACGTGATCTGCGCG
>CAZRXE010000524.1:0-5174 GCA_964603695.1 uncultured Heliomicrobium sp. | reverse complement strand
GCCGCCGGACGCAAGCTGCGCCTGTGGAATACCAACGGCGAACTGGCGCGCGAATACGAAGACCATGCCAGCACCATCGCCTCAATTGCCTGGAAACCGGCGTCCCAATTATTGACGACGGCGTCTTACAGCCGACTGGCGCTTTACACGGCGGGACTGGAAAAACCTCAACGCGAATTTGAATGGAAAGGCTCGATTCTGAAAATTGCCTGGAGTCCGAACGGCAAATACGTGGCCACCGGCGATCAAGACTCGACCGTGCATTTCTGGTTCGAGAAAACCGGCAAGGATTTGCAAATGTGGGGCTACCCGACCAAGGTGCGCGAACTGGCCTGGGACGCCACCAGCCGCTATCTGGCCACCGGCGGCGGCATTGACGTGACCGTCTGGGATTGCCTCAAAAGCCCTGAAGGTTCCAAGCCGATTTCGCTGAAAGGCCACGAAAAATTTTTGAATGCGCTGGAATTCCAACATCGCGGCCCGTTGCTGGCTTCAGCGGGACAGGATGGCCGCGTCATCGTCTGGCAGCCGCACAAAGACAACAAAGCTCGCGCCGGAATGGCCATCAATTCCGCCATCGCCCAACTGAACTGGTCGCCGGATGACGAACGGCTGGCCGTAGGAACGGAAAACGGTTCCATCGTCGTGTTCTCCAAACCGTGAAAGATGCCATCGGCCTGCGCGTCGAAGGGATTGAAGTAAAGCGGATACGCCCGCGGCCTGCACGGAGCGCAAGCGTATCCGCCGCCATCGCAAGCGTCGCCAAGATTCCCCACCAAAGGAATAGCCCGCCTCGAAACACCGCCAACAGCTCTCAAACTCAATGCACACGACATCGTCTGCGCGGACAAAGTAGCAGCAGCGTAACTGCAAGACAGAGGAAGCAAACGGCTGAACTTTACTCCTGCCGCAGCGCCTGCAAGGGATTAACGCGCGTGGCACGGCGAGCCGGAAGCCAGCAGGCCAATAACGCTACGACCGTCAACACTGCCAGCACTGACACATACACAAGTGGATCGGCGCTGCTGATGCCGTAGAGCAGACTGTGAATCAGGCGGCTGCCGATCAGGGCGATGATCAGCCCGATGCCCAATCCAATCGCAATCAGCTTCGCGCCTTGTCCGACGATCATCCGCAACACCTCGCGCGGTTGTGCGCCGAGCGCCATGCGGATGCCGATTTCGCGTGTGCGTTGGCTGACCGTGTAGGCCATCACGCCGTAAATCCCAATCGCAGCGAGCGCCAACGCTAATGCGGCGAAAATCAGAAACAACGTGCCTGCCAAGCGGCGTTGCCAGACGGTGTCGGCGATGCGTTCTTCCATCGTCACGATGTTGAAGGTGGATTGTTCGGGATCGCCTGACCAAACGGCTTGCGTAGCTGCTGCCGTCAGCGTATGCGGTGGCACTTTGGTGCGCAGCAGCAGATACATATTGCTGTCCACCACCTGTTGATACGACGTGTAAAAATCGATGCCGCCGTCGCTCGCAATCGCTTCGTGTTTGACGTTGCCGACGACGCCGACAATCGTCGCCCATTTGGCTTCGGAAGAGATTGCGCCGGCTTTCAAGCGTTTGCCGATGGGGTCTTGGTTGGGAAACATCCGCTCGGCCATGCGCTGGCTGATGACGGCAACGCGGTCGGTGTTGATGGTGTCAGCGTCGTTCAAATAACGCCCCGCCATCAAACGAATGCCCATTGCCGCAAAATAATTCGGGCTGACGTGGAGATTGTTGGCAAAGGGATTGCGCTGCTGTTCATCGGCGGATTGGCCTTCGAGGGTGAAGGTCAGTTTGCCTTCCTGCCGTTCCGAAGCGAGCGGCAGGTTGCTGGTCATCGCGGCAGATTCCACGCCGGGCAATGACGACAGGCGTTCGAGCAATTGCTGGAAGAATTGTTTTTGCTGTTCCGGCCCTTGTTCGGTGTTGTATTTGCGCCACGGCAAGGCGATGCGCATCGTCAGCAAACTGTTCGGATTGAAGCCGAGTTCAGCTTGCTGCAAACGACGAAAGCTTTGCACCAGCAAGCCCGCGCCAATCAGCAAGACCATCGCCAGCGCGACTTCGGCGACGACTAAGGCTTTGCGCAGCCCTTGCCGCCCGCCTTGCGACCCCTTCGCCCCTTCTTTGAGCAAATCGTTGAGGTCAGGTTTGGACGCTTGCAGCGCAGGCGCAAGACCAGCCAGCAAGCCGGTCAGCAACGCCACGCCGAGCGTGAACAACAAGACGCGCCAGTCCAGCTCAATCGCCACCCACGAAGGCAGTTCGGCACGAATCATGGCTTTCAAGCCGCGCACGCTCAACCACGCGAAGGCTAATCCGACCAACCCGCCACAGCCTGCCAGCAATACGCTTTCGGTCAGCAATTGCCGCACGAGTCTTCCCCGCTCTGCTCCGAGCGCCGTGCGAATCGCAATCTCGCGTTCACGCGCCAGCGAGCGCGTCAGCAACAGGTTCACCACATTCACGCACGCAATCAACAACACGAACCCGACCGCCGCTAGCAGCAACCACAGATACGGGCGCACATCGCCTACGGTCAAATCGCGCAACGGCTTCAGCGCAAACGTCAGCCCTTTGTTGAGGTCAGGATATGTCGCTGCCAATCGTTGACTGAACGCCGCCAATTCCGCGCGCGCTTGTTCTGCGCTGACGTTCGCCTTGAGCCGTGCGACCGCATACACAGTGCGTTTGTCGCGCTCTTCGTAATTCGGCAGGTTTTTGTTGATGGCGATGGAACGAAAGAGTTGCGTAGTGGACGGGAAGTTGAAGTTCGGCGGCAGCACGCCGTAGATCGTATAAAACGGCGCAGCATCCAGCGTGATTTTGCGCCCCAGCACATTCGGATCGCCACCGAATCTGCGTTTCCAGACTTCGTGCGTCAACACGACGCCGAAGTTGCGTTCGCGGTCATATTCAACCGGCCAGACCGTGCCGTGCGCCAGCGGCACGCCCATGACTTCAAAGAATTCGCGCGTCGCCAGAATCGCCGAAAACTCTTCGGGCGCGCCGTCGCCGCTATAATTGTATTGCGCGCCGGGAATGTATGCGCCGATGCTTTCAAACGAACCCAACTGCTCGCGCATGTCTTTGAGTTCGAGCATTGAAAAACGCCCTTCTTCATTGCCGCGCAAAGCCGTGATGCGTACCAAACGCTCGGCGTCTTTGTAAGGCAGCGGTCGCAGCAACAGCCCATTGACGAAACTGAAAATCGCTGTGTTCGCGCCGATGCCCAAAGCAAGCGTCAAGATGACGATTGCGGCAAACGCGGGCTGCTGTTTGAAATTGCGCAGCGCATAGCGTCCATCCTGCCAAAGCGTGTCTATCATTCAATGACTCCTTTCGGCGTGGAGACGGCGTCTGCTTTTAGGCGGTATAGATTATAAAGGCGGCCCTCTTTGTATTCCTCGCCGACTTCAAGCGTGCCGAAAACCGTCAGCGGCAGATGTGTATAGGGCACTTTGCCTTTGCCGGTGAACTTGACCATCGCCCATTGATTAATCATTACCGGCCCGCCGAATCCGCACATGTCGTAGTTTCCGTTGAGAACAAATTCGGTCGCACCTTCCGGATTGGCGTTGATCGGCATCATAAAACCGGTGATGGAGACTTTTTTTCCGTTCAGAGCTTTGATGTCATCGGGAATCTTGTTGCGCTTGGTCATCGCCGGATCGGGCGTTTCCCACGCGTCCGCCGAGTAATAGTAATAGTCGCCGAGGTCGTTAAAATTGACCGCCTGGTATTTCGCGCTCAATGCTTTGACGTGCGCGTTGTTTTCTCCGACCAGCCAGGCGTTGCTGCTTGTCTTGCCTGCGGTCGGGGCAGGTTTCCCTTTGAAAAGCGGCCCACTGAAAAGCCAGCCGAAACCTAAAAAAATGCATAACCAAAGCAAGGTTTTTATGACGCCTCTCAGCGCGGATGGTTTAGCTTGTCGCACCGCTGTTTGTTCTTGCATGGCAATCTCCTTATTTCTCGTTGCCTTTGGGAAAATTGAAAGCCACACCTTTGAATGGTTGGCCTTTGACTGTCACGGCGCGAATTACACCCTCAAAACTGGTCGCGCCTTTCAACGCATCCGCTTGTCCGGCGAACTCCGACGTATCGCTGGCCGTTTCGCCCGTCAGGCTGTTGGCGACGCCGCCAAGTTTGACGACCGTGGCGGGATTGGTGACAGTGATTTCAATTTCTGGTTGTTTTAAGCGAACAGCCTTTTCGGCTTCTCCGTCCAGCGCGTAAGCCATTAGCTTACCGGTTGACGCATCAAGCACGATTTCCAAGTGCGCAAACTCTTCGCCCAACTCGACCAGTGTTCCACCGTGTGGAGCGGAATGTTCGTGCTCATCCGCAGCCTTAGCATTAGCCGTGCTGGCGGTGGCAGTGGGTGAAGGCGTGGCTGGCGCGTTGGATTCGCGAGACGAAGACTGACAAGCGCAAAGACTCAAAGTGACGGCAATCAAAAAGGAAATCTTCTTCATTCGGTTTGGCTCCACTTGTTACGAGGTTGGGGTTAGATGCTCCGCGACGTCCGTTCGGTAAGCTTTGAAGGCGGGGAATAAGCCGGCCAATGCGCCCAGGGTGAGCATCAATAGCGGCGCAAGCAGCAGCATTGCGTTCATTTGCCAGACGTTCAGCACAACGCCGGTTTGCACGTTGACGATGATTTTTGTCATCGCGAGAATCGCGCCGTAAACCGCGTAACCGCCGACAGACCCGATGAAGGCGATTACTGCTGCTTCGGTCACGATCACCGCGAAAACAACTGCCCGGCTGGCACCGAGCGCGCGTAAAATGGCAAATTCGCGCCGCCGTTCGTTGATCGTGTTGTAAACGCTGGCCAGGATCGAACCTGCCGCCACCACGACAACCAGATACGCCACCAGTTCCAGCACACGGTTGACCCAGCCCAGCTTGTCGAACAACTCGGCCATCACGCGGCCAATCGGCCAGGCCAGCGTGGCGACTTTGCCCTGTTTGTTGATGGTCTGATCCAGCATGAAGCCGGCCTGGGGGTTGGACAGTTTCAGCATCACCGCGCTGATTTCCTTGTGCTCGTCGGGAATCTCCGTGCCGGCCTGCGGGGTGTAGGTGGAGCCCGTGCCGCGCAGCACATGTCCCGTCATGCGGAAGATGCCGTCCAGGGGAATCCACACAACCTTGTCGGACGGGCTGTGGGTC
>CAZRXE010000523.1:0-1590 GCA_964603695.1 uncultured Heliomicrobium sp. | reverse complement strand
GTTGGTAACCGCAGGCGATTTGGGATTTACGCTGACCGTAACTGGCAGCGGCTTTGTTGCCAATTCCGTTGTGGTTGTGACTGTTCCTGGTAATAGTAGTAGCAGCCCGCGTTCAACTACTTTCATCAGTAGTACGCAATTAAAAGCCCAGATTTCCGCCACGGATATTTCCAACGGCGGAAATATCGCCGTTAGAGTGACCAACCCCGCGTCGGGCGGCACTTCCAGCATTGTCAATCTGGTTGTCGAACGACGCGCTCCCCTGAATGAGGTCGAACCAAATGATCTGCCGGCGCAAGCCATGGCCATTCAAGTTCCGGATATCATAAACGGGGTGGCAGCCTATGGTGATTGGGCTCGTCTGGTCTATTCCGCCAATGGTGATGCCGATCCGATTGAAGACCTTTACGCGCTGACGCTGGCGCAAACGGCGCAATTGGACATACGACTGACAGGGAACGGTGCAGTCGAACTGGATTTGTTTTTGATGCGCGATGACGGCGGGGTGATCTCGTTTTTGCAACGCTCCACTAGCGCAACCGGCAGCGAGCGCATAGTTACGCCGCTGATGCCGCCGGGGCGTTATCTGGTGGGAGTCTCCAGCCTTTCAGGCGCGGGCACTTATCAGCTTCAAGTGGGCAACGTCAATTCCACCATAGGGCAAACGCCGACCATCACGAACGCGGTTCTTACTCCATCTTTAGTTGTTTACGGCGCGAACTTTCAATCCAACTCCGTAGTCAAGGTCAATGGGGAGGACGCGGCCACTACTTTCATCAGCAGCACGCAATTGTCCGCTTCGGCGTCCGGTCAGGCCGTGAATCGCGTGATGGTGGTCAGTCCGAACCAACCCGCCGGCGCGAATCAGTCAAACGAAGTGCTGGTCTTTCCCAATTCGTCCGGTCAGCGAGTGGTGCGCGTCGGCAATGTTTTCAACACCGCGCAGAATGCCGTCAAAATCCCCATCGAACTGCTTGCGCTCGGCGGTGAGAACTCCGTCAGTTTCAGCGTCAGGTTCAACAAAGACCTGATGACTTATGGGAGCGCGGAATTGGCAGCCGGATTGAATGCCACGCTGAGCGTGAATACGAATCAAAGCTCGCGAGGCTTCCTGGGATTCACGATCACTTTGCCGACGGGGCAGAGTTTTTTGGCCGGCACGCGTCAACTGCTCAGCCTGAACTTCACGGCCACGCCCGGCACGGGCGGGAACATCACCACGCTGACTTTCGATGACTCGCCGGTGACGCGGAGCAGCGGAATCAATTTCAAAACAGCGGCCATTCCGATTAATCAAACCAATGGATTGCCAGTGCTGAGCGGAATCAGCCCGATTGAAGCCAAATCCGGCGGCGAGGCGTTTACGCTGTCGGTCAACGGCGCAAATTTTGTTTATAACTCCGTTGTGCGCTGGCAGGGCGGCAACCGCACGACGAGTTTCGTTTCTCCCACACAATTGACGGCGACGATTCCCGCCAGCGATCTGCTCAGCGTGGGGACGCCTGCCATTACTGTTTTCAATCCGGCACCCGGCGGAGGCGAATCGAATCCGCTGAGTTTCAGCGTCAATCAATTCTGCAATTACGTTCT
>CAZRXE010000522.1:0-1753 GCA_964603695.1 uncultured Heliomicrobium sp. | reverse complement strand
GCACGCATTGCGGCGCAACGATTCGCCGCGCCAGCCAGAGTTTCCAGAAATTGGTTTCGGTCAGCACCACTTCGCGGCCCGCCGCGTTGCCCGCCAATCGGCAAAGCGTTCGCGCCAGATGTCCGGCACCGCCGCATAGATCAACCACCCGCCCGGCAAAGGCGCGGCCATCACTGCCCAGCGCGCGCAAAATTGTCTGGGCGACCAGATACGTGGGGTTGGCGAAACGATGAATGAAATACGGCCCTTCATTGCCCGGCGAAAAGAAGCTCACCCATTCGCGGTAAGTCACGTCACTGCCGCGCGCCAACAATTGTTTGAAAGACTCCTGCCGCGCTTCGTCCAAATCCAGCATCGCGCACAAAGCCTTTTCCGGCTCATTGGCGAGCATCCGTTGAAAATCGCCTTCGCCGCCGTAACCTGCCAGCAGCACCGGAATGCCGTCCACCACCGGATAGGCCGCGCACTGGCAGCGAATGACGCCGTGCGCTATTTCCTCGCCGCGCAATCGCAGGTTCGGCCCCGTTTCCAGTTCAAACGAGCCGCCGCAGTAAGGACATTGCAGAACTTGTAGAAAATTCGTATGCATCTCGGTTCCGACAATATTCGTAAACAGTCAAATCATCGTTTTGCGGTAGTTTCATTTTCCATTTTCCATTTTCCATTTGGCATTTGTGATTTGAGATTCGACATTGTGTCGTGACTGTACAAATCAATGACAAATGACAAATCACAAATGCCAAATGGAAAATGAAAGACGCCGTAACACCAAAAAGCTTTTATCCGGCTGCCTAAGCTCGCCCTCAAGCCACTTCAGCTTCGGCAAATTCTTCTTCCTGGTCAGGCAGGTTCGGAATGTTGCCCATCGCTAATCGCGCGCAGAGTTCACGGTAGAGCGGAGCGCGCAGCAAGAGTTCTTCGTGGCGGCCTTCGCCGATGATGTGGCCGCCGTCCAGCACCAGAATCTTGTCGGCGTCACGGACGGTGGAAAGCCTGTGCGCGATGACGATGGTTGTCCGATGCGCCATCAATTCGGCGAGCGATTCGAAGATGCTGGATTCCGCCCGCGCATCGAGCGAGGACGTCGGTTCGTCCAAAATCAAAATCGGCGCGTTTTTCAAAAAAGCGCGCGCGATAGAAATCCGCTGCCGTTCGCCGCCGGATAAATGAATGCCGTCGTAACCGCCGATCCGCGTTTGATAACCGTCTTCCTTGCGCATGATGAAATCGTGAGCGTAAGCGGCTTTGGCGGCGGCAATGACTTCTTCGTCCGTGGCCTCCAGCCGGCCATAGCGAATGTTGTCGGCGATGGTTCCCGAAAACAGCACGGGTTCCTGCAAGACTATGCCGACCTGATCGCGCAGCGAACGCAGTTTGTAATCGCGCACGTCTCGCCCGTCTATTAGCACCTGTCCGGCGTTCGGATCGTAAAAACGCGGAATCAAGCTGACCAGCGTGGTTTTGCCAGCACCGGTCAGGCCGACCAGCGCGATCATCTGTCCGGGTTTAGCCTGGAACGAAACGCCTCTTAAAACGGGAACACCGTCGTCGTACTGCATTTGCACATCGCGCAGTTCCAGATTGCCGCGCAACTTGCCCGCGTCAACGGCATCCGGGCGGTCATGAAGCTCCGGCTCCGTTTGCAAAGTGCGCAGCACGCGGCGCGCGCTCGCCACCGAAGCCTGCGCCGTTCCGAAAGTGTGGCTCATCGTCACCAGCGGGCCGAAGACCGAAGCCAGATAAGTCAGCGCCA
>CAZRXE010000521.1:0-2386 GCA_964603695.1 uncultured Heliomicrobium sp. | reverse complement strand
ATCGTTCATCGGAACCCTCCACAAAAAAGAATTGAATGCCGGAGGAGAAGATAGGAAAGGAAGGTGCCTGGCGTCACGCCGCCTTGCCGAAACAGCGGCGGCCAATCGAGCAAGTCACGCCCGCTTACCGCTGGGACACAGAGAGTCGAAGCCGGGCAAGGCGATGAGACTCCGCAATCATTGAATACTCCCGGACTCCGCGCTCTTTACAACAACCTGAATCAGAACGAAGAATTGGCATTGAAAATTGATGAGGTGGTAAAGCAGGTCAGACCGGACGGTTGGCGAGGAATTCAGACCCGCGAGTTAATTATCAAAGCGGCATTGTATGGAGTCTTGCAGGATGAAGCCGAAGTAGAGCGAATTTACCTAATCATTTTCGAGCATAAAGGTGAATACTGATGGCCACGCAGATCAAATTGGGCAACATCGCTGTCGAGGTGGAGAAGAAAGACATCAAGAATATTCACCTGAGCGTTTACCCACCTACTGGGAAAGTACGGATTTCTGCGCCGTTGCGAATGAATCTGGACACCATCCGTGTTTTCGCGATTTCAAAGCTCGGCTGGATCAAACAACAACAGAAGAAACTACGAGAACAGGAGCGCGAAACACCCCGCGAGTATCTTGATCGTGAAAGCCATTTCGTCTGGGGCCAACGCTATCTGTTAAAAGTGATCGAAAGCGACGCCGCTCCTCTTGTAGAACTCAAGCACAGTAAATTGCTTCTGCGCGTTCGACCTGGGGCCAGCGAAGAAAAAAAACAGGCCATTGTCGAAGAATGGTACCGCGAACAAATCAAGCAAGCCGTCCCCGAATTGATTGCCAAATGGGAACCGCTCCTTGATGTGAAGGTCGAGCGATTCTTCGTGCAAAGAATGAAAACGAAATGGGGAAGCTGCCGCTCAATAACCCGAAGCATCAGGCTCAATACAGAACTGGCCAAAAAGCCGCCGGAATGTCTGGAATACATTGTTGTGCATGAAATGGCGCATATACTGGAACCAACCCACAACAGCCGCTTCATTGCCTTAATGGATAAGTTCATGCCGAAGTGGCGATTCCATCGAGATAAACTGAATCATTTACCTGTAAGACACGAAAAATGGGGATATTGATGAATTGCTTTGTTAAGTGTTGGCGCAAGGTTGCTCGATAATGAACATTCCGCCTTTAAGTTGATCTTGCCAGCAAGAAAATTTTCAAGCTGCTGAGTAAAAATTTCTGTAGGATGTGGGACTAAATAGAGGACTAAACTCAAAGAGCCGCTTTCGCGGCTCTTGTAAGTTACTGAAATGATTTGGCTCCTCAGGTAGGACTCGAACCTACAACCCTTCGGTTAACAGCCGAATGCTCTGCCATTGAGCTACTGAGGAGCAAGAAAAATTTTTGATTTTCAATCTTGATGGACGTGAGGAGGATCGAACTCCTGACCTCCGCATTGCGAACGCGGCGCTCTCCCAGCTGAGCTACACGCCCCGAAAACGAGTGCGCATCTTACTGACCGACTTTTGATCTGTCAAGACATCGTCTGGTTAAAAATGCGGTATCTGGCTTGTTTCGTTTCAAATCCGGTGCGAAAGTTTTTGCGTGATGAAAAAACAAAAGAATTCTCAATCGGCTGGGCAAGCAGAAAGTTTGTTTGGCGATCTGTCGATTGTCGAAACGCTTTCGCATACGGAAACCATTTCCGTCCCTGCGGACGATTCGCTGGAAAAGATTCGGGAAGATTTGGAGCGCAGCCCTGCTTGCGGAGTTTGCAAGGCAGGAATGCCAATCGTCTTCGGCATTGGTCCCGAGCAGGCCGATTTGATGTTGATCGGAGAAGGACCGGGAATTGACGATCAGTCGTCGCAACAACCGTTTCAAGGACAAGCAGGCGTTTTGCTGGCACGAATGTTGGCGGCGATCAATCTGGCGCGGCAGGAATGTTATTTATGCAACGTCATCAAATGCATTCCGCCTGACGAACGTGTTTTTTCCGTCGAAGAGGTGGAAGACTGTCGCCCGATTTTGTTACGGCAGATTTTGGCTGTTCAGCCGCGCGTGATTGTGGCATTGGGCGCGTTGGCAACGCAGACCTTGCTCCGGTCGAAAAAGACCATCTCCGATTTGCGCGGGCGCTCTTATGATTTTCGACTGAATGAAGCTGACATAACCGTCGTGCCGACATTCAATCCGGCCTATCTGCTGCGCGTGGCAGAAAAGAAACGCGAGGCATGGGAAGATTTGAAGTTGGTGCGGGGGCTGCTGCAAAGCTGAGCCAACAATTCAAAAGAAATGAGCCACAGACAAACTGAGTCGTTTGTCTGTGGCTCATTTCTTTTTCAGCCGTTCTCGTCACTACCGTTACGGGCTGACGGAAAAGACGTTGATTTTAGTGACC
>CAZRXE010000520.1:0-7346 GCA_964603695.1 uncultured Heliomicrobium sp. | reverse complement strand
CCAAGCGGTGCAGTTCTCTGAGGGTATTGGCGTGCGCAACCAACTGATCGCCGAGCAGCGCGACATACTGGCCGGCGTATTCATCACGATGCTGCTTGATCCATTCCAATTCTTGTTGACGTTTAGGGTCAAAGTCTTCTTGTCTCCCTTTCGAGACGCTGCTCGACGGCGCTTCGGCTTTTCTATCCAGGCTCATCTGCTCGTTCAGAAAGGCGACCAAATCCTGCTTCTCATCCAGCGTCAACACGCGAATCTGCTGTTTGATTTCGTTCAATCGTTCGACCGACATATTTCCTCCACCGTGAAAGCTTAGGTAGTGATGGAATCGCCTTTGCCCGCCATGAAGTCTTTGTTCTTGTCGCCCACCCAGTAGCGCGCGCCCGCAATGCACCAGATGAATTCCAGCGGCGATTCCTGCGAGAAAACCGGATGGTAATTCATCATCGGAATCGTCACCAGATCGCCTTCGTTGACCGAGGTGACGAAGCAGAGCTTTTCCGGCGATTCATAAACTTCCATCGCGCCGTGGCCTTTGATGAAGATGTAGGTTTCTTCCTGATCGGTGTGATTGTGCGGCGGCCAGGAACGTTGATAGGGCTGGAAGAAAGTGTAGCCCGCAATGAGTTTGTCCGCCGCTTCGGGCACGTCGAACATCATAAACACGTCTTTGCCGGCCAGATGACGGATGCGGTCTTCGCGTTGGGAGTATTCGGCAAAGCGGGAATGATGCACCGGATGCACGTTGTCCGCCGTGGCCGAACATTGAATGACCTTTGCCGGTTCGGAATTCGAGATTTGAAATTCCGCGCCGCGCGGAATGTAGAGCGTGTCGTAAGGCGCAAGCGAAAAAGTTTGTCCGCCGACTTCAACTTCGACACTGCCCTTCCACATAAAAAGCAGACTTTCCTCCGTCGGATTGCAACGCAAGTCCGTCTTTGCTCCGGCTTCAAGCGCGTATTCGCCGCAACTCAGCCATTCGAGTTTGGCCGTTTCGGGCGTGAAGCGCGGCGTGAAGGTCGCGCCGGGCGCGACGGCTTTGAAAAGTGTGCCGGGGTTGACGGTATCGCTTTTGTGAATCGGTTCGGCGACGCTCGCCGGAGGAACTGCCAATTGAACTGCTTGTGATGCCATAACTATCGTTTCATCCCAGAAAAGAAAAGGATGAATTCGGAATGAGGAAGGATGATCGCGATGAGCATCTGCGATTCATTCTTCCTCATTCACCCTTCATCCTTGAAAGTTAGTACTCCAGCCGCAAAGCAAACTGCCACTGACGCGGAGTCGCCGACTGCAACATGGAAGTAATCTTGCCTGCTGCGCCGGGGCAATCCACGCAAGCGCCGTTGCCGCTTGGATTCGCCAAGTTGATGTGGTTGGCGAAGTTATACGACTCGGCGCGGAATTGCGCCTTGACGCGCTCTGTGATGTTGAAGTTCTTGAAGAACGACATATCCCAAAGCGAAAGTCCCGGGCCGAGCAAGCGATTCTTTCCGACGCTGCCGAACGTTCCACGTTGCGGACGCCGCCACGGCCCATCGGTCTGACCGTTGGCCGTCAGCGCCGCCGAAGTCACCTTGAACCACTGGTCGCGCGATTGATTGTCAACATGCCAATCGCCCACCAGATCGGGACGGCACCAACCCGTGTCGCGGTCGGCGTTGCAATCGCGGTAGGTCGGAGTGAAAGGCAATCCGCTTTGCGCCTGCCACACGGTGTTGATTTGCCATCCGCCCAACACTGCATCCACCGCCTTTGGCGCGCTGCCTAAGAAACGTTTGCCCTTGCCGACGGGAATTTCATAAATCCCCGTGAAAAGGAAAACGTGGCTGCGTGTTTGTGGATTCGGACCGTAAGCTTGCGTTGCGTCAATGTTGTAATACGTGCCGTCGAAATTGAACGAACGCGGCCAGGTGTAATGGCTCATCAGCGAGAGGCCTTTGCTGAAACGCTTCTCGATTTTGAACTGTCCGCCGTGGTAGTTCGTGCTCGCATCCGAGCCGTAATACCGGAAGTTTTGCGACCAGCCGAACTTGTTGAAGAAAGGCTTGCGCGAATTTGTGGATGTCACCTGACCATTCGCGCCGATATAACCGACCAGCGACGCCTGGTTGAAATCGTAATCGCCGCCAGTGCCGGCAAAGGTGTGCGTGCCTTTGGAACCGACATAAGCCGCTTCGACTGAAATGTCCCAGGGCAGTTGTCGCTGCACTGTCAGATTCCATTGATCGCTGGTGGGCAGGCGCAGTTTCTTCGGCAGAATGAACGCCGTCACGCCGTTGGGCAGAATCGGGCGGCCATTCGGGCCTTTGGGCTGGCTGTTCAGAATCGTCGCCGGATCAAGCGCCGTCGGCCCTTGCGTCAGCGAGAACACAGACAGGAAATTCGATGCCGGGACATTCGATTGAATGCCCAGCACCGGCAGGTTCTGCGTCACGTTGTGACCGAACACCGAACCGAACACGCCGATGTCGAATCCACGACCATAACCCAACCGAACGACGGTTTTGTCATTGACGCGATAGGCAATGCCCAAGCGCGGCGAAATCGTCGTGAACGTGCCTTGTTGATTCAGGTCCAGGCCGACGCCTTGCGAACCGGCAACCAGCACTTCGCCCGTGTCAACGTCAATGAAGCCGCCTTTGCCGGCACCGGTCACGGTTTGCGGACGATAAATTTCATCGCGGACGCCGAAATTGAGCGTCAGCTTCTTCGTTACTTTCCACGTATCCTGTCCGTAAAAGAACCAGCGATTCTGGCGCTCTTCGGCATCGGTGATGGTGCTGACGTAACGCGCGAAGCTCGATACGTCACCAAGCAGGAAGCTGGCCAAGCCAGTACCGCCGCCCGACGGGCCCGCCGTGCGGGCAGCGTCAAACGTGAGTTCGCCCGCGCGATGGCGGTCGGACGGAATGCGCAGGTTGTAAGCGCGACGAATGTCCGCGCCGAATTTGATGGTGTGATTGCCGCGCAGATTCGTCCAATTGTTGACGAACTGAATCTGACGCTCGTTTTGGCGCAACGGGCAGTTGCAGGCATTCACGCCAAGGGCATAGCCGAAGGCCAAACCGCCTACGCCATTGATCTGGAAGTAAGGCAAGCCGCCTGTGAACGAGTCGTTGTTCAGGCCGGGAATGCCTATGTCTTTGGCCGGAGTGGTTTGCGCCTGCCCCGGATCAACATTCACGCGATAGCGATAGAAGCCGAAGCGGAAGTCGGTCAACCATTGCGAACTGATCGTGTAATCAAAGCCCGAAGCGAGGCTCTGATTGCGCGTTTTGGATTCGCCGGCGAAGGTCGAATTCGGCTGGAAGCCGATGCCGCCGCCTGCGCTGCCATACACGCCCGGCGAAATCAGCCGGTAATCGGCAAAGCTGTACCGGCCAAAGGCGTGTACCTTCTCCGTCACGTAATAATCCCAACGCGTGTTGGTCAGGTCTTCGTCGAATTTGGCCGACCCCGCGCCGACATAATTCGGCAAGTCAGCCGAAGCAGGCGTGAAGTTGGGCAGCGGAATGTATTTGTTAAGCAGGGCGATTGCCTGCGGCGAGACGCGATTGGACGGAATGACGTTCAGTTTGCCGCCGGATTGAAACTGCGTGCGACCGGCTGGAGCCGTAGTGCCTGCCGGATCGAAGATTGCCGGCAATCCTGTGGCGCTGAAATCTCCGGCGCGCTCTGCCGCCGTCGGCACGCGCGTAATCACGCTGCCGCCGATATTGCGGCGTGTGCCTTGATAATCGCCGAACCAGAACAGCTTGTTCGGAATGATCTTTCCACTGACCGCTCCGCCGTACTGATTGATCTGCGTCACCGGAATGTAACGGTTGTTCGTGCCGCGAATCGGGTTGAACTGGGTGAAGGGATTGCGCGCATTAAAGTGATCGTTCTTCAGAAACTCGAAGGCGACGGCGTGAAAGCTGTTTGTGCCCGAACGGGTTTGCGCGCTCACGACGCCGGCGTTCGCGCCGAATTCTGCGTCATAAGCCGAAGTCGTGACTTTCGCTTCGGTCACGGATTCGAGCGTTGGATTGATGACGATCAAACCCAGCATCGAATCGTGATTGTCCGTGCCGTCGAGCAGGTGCGACGTACCCGCGAAGCTCTGCCCGTTGACGATCTTGCGATACGAACCTTGCGGGTCTTCGCTCGCCGCCGTCTGTCCCGGCCAAGCCGTCACGCCGGGCGTAAAAAGTTCGACGGACGTAAACCGGCGATTCAGCAACGGCAGAGTCGTCAGCGATTTCTCGCTGAAGGTGATGGCCACGTCGGCGCGTTCGGTTTTGAGCAGCGGCGCTTCCGCCGTGATCGTCACTTCTTCGCTGACCGCGCCGGGTTGCAGCTTGATGTCCAGGCTGACTTCCTGGTCAACCGAAACACCGACTTCTTGTACGGACGCCTTGAAACCTTGCGCTTCGACGCGCACCTGGTAGCGTCCGACAATCAAGAATCGTTGCGTGAAATTTCCTGATTCATTGGTAGTGGCATTGACGCTGACGCCTCGGCCAGTGTCAGTAATCGTGACTCTGGCGTTGGGAACAGCCGCCCCCGACTGGTCAGTCACGGTTCCGACAATATTGCCGTAAACCGCCTGCCCAAACGCAGCCGTGGTCGAAAGTAGCGTCAACAAAGCGAGAAAAAGCATCGCTGCAGCTTTTCGCATCATTTTTGACAGCCTCCTAGATGGTTACAGTTGATTCGTTGACAGATGAGGGATTGGAAATCCCTTTGCTTTTGACGTTATTTGAGAGAACTGCTTTTGACCGGCACGTCCCTGCTTAGACTTCGTTGAATTCGTTTTGGTATTTGGCCGTCCCGGCAATTCCCAGCAGCGAGCCTTGTTGTAATTCCTGAATCATAAAAACTTCGTCGCGCACGTCGTATTCGTTTTTGACGTTGTAACGGCCGGCGGGAACAAACCCAAAGCGCGGATAAAACTCCGGATGTCCCAGCACCACCACGAACGGATGCCCGGCCTCGCGGCATTGCCGCAATCCCTCTTCGACCAACCGCGAACCAATGCCTTCGTTTTGGCGTTCGGGCGCAACCGCCAACGGCGCAAGCCCTATGCCGACGACCGCGCTCGTCACCGTTTCAATCGTCACCGGACTGAACAAAATGTACCCGACGACTCTGCCGTTGTCTTCGGCCACCAGCGACAAAACCGCTTTGCCGTTTCGCCGCAACGCATCCACCAAATTCGCTTCGGCTTCGCGTCCGAAAGCCTGCGCATTGATTTGGTGAACCGGCGCAATGTCTTCAGGCTGCTCAAGACGAATAAGAATCATTCTTTGAGTTTGAAAATGAAAAACGCCGATGTTGATTACCGCCCGGCCAGCCGACTAACTCTTGTCCCGCAACGCAGCAATCTCTGTAGGCGAAAACCCTGTAACCGCCGCTATTTCCTGATCGCTCATTTGATTCAACAACCGGCGCGCAATCTCCTGAGCCATGTCTTGCCGCCCTTTTTCCATTCCCTCTTGCCGTCCCTCTTGCCATCCCTCTCGCCGTCCCTCTTGCCGTCCATCTTCTATTCCCTTTCGCATTCCGTCCTGGACAGCTTTCACAATGGCGCTGCGCTGATCCATGATGAAAATCATCTTTCGTTCCTGAATATAAAGCTCTTCCGGACTCATATTGGATTCATTGGCGATTTGGAATGCTTCTTTCAGTTCGGGAACGACCTCCATCTTTTCCGGCACTATCTTTAAGTCCGGCGCGTTGCGCAAAAAATACAGCCATTTGTCTTTCAACGTGGTCAGGTCTTCCAACTCCTTACGAAACTTCGGCAATTCTACAAAGACCAGTTCCAAATCGCCTTCCACGTAATCCGTCAACCGAGTCTTTTCCTTCAAAACAAAGACGGATTGCATCTCCTGATTTTCCGGGAACATGACGAAATCGGTGATCGTCAACGCCACGACTCCTCGCAAGCCCGTGTAACTTTCCCCGACCAGCAACTGTGTCGAGTAAGCTTTCGCCGCGTTATACAAAATGCGTTTCTCGAAACCGGCGACGTTCAGCACCTGCATTTCGATGATGACGTACTGCCCGTTTTGCAGCTTTGCGCGCACATCCACGAACGTGTCCTTCATCCCTTCGATTTTTGGCGCCAGGTAGGGATCAAGAATTTCCAGGTCCACAATGACCGGCGTTCCCTCATACAAAATGGCATTCAGGAAACTCAGCAAAATCGCCTTGCTGCGGTCGGAGCCAAAGATTTTCTTAAAGGCAAAATCTGTTTTCGGATTGATGAATCTCATACTTCCGACATTCTAGTCCCGGTCGCGTCAAAAGCCATACGCCGCTTTTTCCAGTATGCCGCTTTCGCCAAATGCACCGGATTACAGGCTTCAATGCCGGTTTGAAGATCGGCGCTCGGACGTTTGCCGCTCTTCACCGCGTCAATAAAGTTGGCCGCGTGCGCGACTTCCAGACTGCCTTCGGCTTTGACGACTTGCGCTTCGCCTTTAAGCGGCGTGAAGACATATTCGGCGCGCGTCAGTTCCAGCGAGCCTTCCGTGCCTTGAAAAAACACGCCGGGACGTTCGTTGCGAATTGGCAACACGGAAGATTCAAAGGTCAGATTCCAGTTGCCGTTCGTGCCGCCGGCGTATTGCAGCACGGCATTGACCGTGTCGGGATTCACGCGACCGTCTTTCATTTGATAGATGCCACCGGTCGCCACGGCGTTTAGCGGGCGAGTTTCGTTCATCATCCACTGCGCCACGTCGGCCCAATGCGTCAGGATGTCTGCCAGCAAACCGCCTCCGTAATCCGGGAAATAACGCCACGAATCATAGCGAACCCAGTCATAAGCCACTTTTGGTGCTGGCCCCAGAAATCGTTCCCAATCAAGTCCCACAGGTTTCGGTTGCGGTTCGATCTTGCGCCGCTGCCACGGAAAGTCGTGCCAGACGGCGCGAGCGAAAACGACTTTGCCCAGCCTGCCCTTTTCAAAAATTTCTTCCTTCGCTCGCAGGTAATGCGCGCCGCTGCGCTGTTGCGTGCCGGTCTGAACGACGAGTTTGTTGAATTGCTTTGCCGCCGCCAGAAACTTCGCGCCTTCCTCAAATTGATGCGAAGTCGGTTTTTCCAGGTAAATGTGCTTGCCGGCTTTCAAGGCGGCGAGCATCTGCGTCAGATGCAAATGATCCGGCGAACCGATCAACACGGCGTCCACATCCTTGCGGCTCAAGGCTTCTTCAATGGCGACGACTTCATCGGGCCTGACGCCAAGAAAGTCGCGCGCCCGTCCCCGCTGCACGTCATACACATCCGCAATGCAGCGAAGCTCGGCTTTGCCGGTCGTCAAAAACGCCTTCATCACTTCGCGCCCGCGCCGCCCG
>CAZRXE010000519.1:0-2171 GCA_964603695.1 uncultured Heliomicrobium sp. | reverse complement strand
GATTTTCGATGCGGGCGATGACCGACGTGCCGTTCACGTTTTTCTTCGTGCTGGCGGTGCTGACTTATTTATTAGGACTGAAACGGCGCGGGTATTTTCTGCTCTTCGGTCTGGCCGTCGCTTGCGCCGTTCTGACGCGATCTTACTTGGGCGTCATTCCGCTGGCCATCACGATGGCACACGCTACATTGACCGGGCGCTGGAAGTTATTCGCCTCGAAAAGCTTTGTCGCCGGAATGCTGCTTGCTGTCGGATTGCCCATGATTTGGTTTGTTTCGCAATATCGCTTGCACGGCGGCGAATTCCTGTTGCGGCATTTTTCCTTCACTGTTGAAAACCTGCCGCTGACCGGCGGAAAAGACGCCGTTCAATTTCGCTCCGGTCTGTTTCAGTATCCGATTTTGTTGTTTCAAAGTTACTGGCCGTGGTTGCCGTTGGCTTTGCTGGGGCTGTGGATGCAGGCGAAAAAGATGTTCAAGGAATGGGATTCAAACAGCGTGTTGCTGGTGATTTGGGTGCTGGCGGTAATCGTTCCCTTCAGCCTGATTCATTACAAATGGCTGCGGTATTTGATGCCGCTGTTTCCTGTGTTTGCGATTCTGGCAGCGTTCCCGATTTGCTGGTGGATGGAATTGCGCGCCAAACTCGCGTTTCCATCGCGGCATTTGAAATTCGCGTATGTCTTGCTGGGCCTGTTGCTGGCGGCAATGGCGATCAATCCGAAATATCGCGAACGGCCTGAAGAATTGCGCCGCCTGGCTCCCATCGCCCAATCTGTCACACAACCTGAACAACCGATTTTGCTATACACCGAACGCGCTCCGCGCGACGCGCATCTTTTCCAATTAATCTGGTACGCTGATCGTCATGGCGAATTGCTGGACGATGTCGGAGTCGTCGTCTCCAAAGTGAAAACTGCGCCCAACTCTGCAGTGATTATGGACAAACTTGTTTTTCATCGTTCCGTCGGCAAGGTTCACTCCCAGGTCAAAGTCCTGGCTGAAACCGAAGGTTTCGTTTGCTGGACAATCGAAGATGTCACGGAAACAACAGAATCCGATGCAAAAACGCTTCCCGCTTTCAACTGCGAAGGCGGAAATTGAAAACTGACCTATCCACAAAACCTCCGTATGAAAACAACCATAACCAAAAATCAAAACGCTGCTTCCGGCGCTCAAAGCTTGAGCGTTTTTTTTCCTGCTTACAACGACGAAGGTTCCATCACTGAATTGGTCGAAAAAGCTTTCGCGTTGTTGCCGCAATTTACCGCCGATTACGAAGTGATTGTCGTCAACGACGGCAGCAGCGACGGCACGGCGGCCTTGCTGGATGAACTGGCGCGCACGCGACCGCGATTGCGCGTGGTACATCATCCGCGCAATCGCGGCTATGGCGGAGCGCTACGCAGCGGCTTCGAGCACGCCGCCAAAGACCTGGTCTTTTACACGGACGGCGACGGCCAATACGATGTGAACGAATTGGCGAAACTGATTCCGCTGATGACCGAACAGGTGGACGTGGTCAATGGTTACAAGATCAAGCGTTCGGACGCCCGCCGCCGAATCGTACTGGGCGGAGTTTATAAATTTCTGGCGCGACTGCTCTTCGGTTTGCCGATTCGCGACGTGGATTGCGACTTTCGCTTGATGCGGCGCGAGATGATTCAAAGCATTCAATTGACTTCGACCAGTGGCGTGGTTTGTACCGAGATGGTTTACAAACTGCGCCGCGCCGGTTGCCGCTTTACCGAAACGCCGGTGCATCATTACCCGCGCCTGCACGGGCAATCGCAATTTTTCACGCTGCGGCGCGTGGCGAAAACGGGCTATGATTTTTTCCGGCTCTGGCTGAAATTGGTGGTGGGCGGACGGTTGCTTTTCGGACAAACGGGCAAGCGCAAAGCGCAAGCGGAAACTACTTCTGCCTAACTGTTCAGGCGGGAAAAGATCGGGGGTTGAGATGAACCCGCACTGGATACGAACCATTCACCAAACAATTAAAAACGCCGTCAGAAAGTGTCCGCATTGCGGCAGGAAAGCCGTCTATCCTCCAAAGCAGGCGGGACAGTTTCATCTCTGCAAATACTGTCGTCACCGATTCAAAGAAAAATCCGAAACCAACACCTGAGCGCCAAACAACGCTTTTTCGCCTGCTTGACGGTGACAGTCCCT
>CAZRXE010000518.1:0-2276 GCA_964603695.1 uncultured Heliomicrobium sp. | reverse complement strand
GTTGTATGATTGAAAGACTTTAAGCGAATTAAATATAAATAGTGTGCGAATTTTGAATTGCCTGTGCTACACTCTGTTCGGAGTTTTCGCTCCGCCATTTTGACTCGTTACCCCAAAAGATCTTCCGCCCCAATCCTGATCGTCAGATATTCAGCATCGGATCGCTAGCGCAGAAGCTTTGAGGCATTCTTATCAAGCGTATCGGCATTAAGTTGATGTCGTATACATTCCCCTTACAGTTACTGCTGTAGAAATACTTCTATTTTTTACCCTTTTTCTTCCGACCTAAATTTTAAGGATCGGAACTGGAAGTCAATATGAAAGCTAAATTGATCAAAAAAGATTCGCCATTGCAGGAGCAATTGAAACAAGAGCGCAAAAGCAGAAAACTTCGCAAGAAGGCTGGTGCCGCTCGTACCGCAATCGAAATTACCACTGACTGGTTGAAGAGTCGCCGCGAGGACACTTCCAATGCCCGCGAAGCTTTCGCTTCACTATTCTCTAAAACCGATCCTCAGTCGGCTTGAGCAAGAACAATCATCTTCTTTCACGTATTTTTCCGGTTTGAAGTGCATTCTCGTGTACCAATCCGTGCTTGGATTGGTACACGAGAAAATGTAGGAAGAGTTCCTGTAAGAACGTGTTATCGCGCGTAGGTCGCAGCCACCCTTTTTGTTCTCTCAGCTCAGCGGCGGGTATCAGTCCTGAGAAATTTCAGAGGCCGGCGTCACTCCTTATTGGCTGTTCTTTTGTGCTTTCTTCCAACAGTTGATGAGTAGGAAGAATTGTCCTGCGCCAACGTGAGTTCGCATAGCGGCTCTGCAAATTGCACTGCTGCCGGCGGGTCGTTCGGATTGTTGCGATTATTGTCGGAGTTGTCGAAGTACGCTATCACTTCGATGCGCGTACCTTTGAGCAACGAGATCGGTTTTCGGAATTGATACTCCGGCTGCCAGTCATAGCGGTAATTCTTGGCGACGATCAACACTTCAATGCTGCCGTCCGGGCGATAGGCTGTTGCTTCGATGGCTTTAGCGAAAGGAAAGAGCAGCGGGCGGATGGCCACAGCTTCCGCAGTGTTGTTCAGAGTCAAATAAGCCTTGACGGCATGATGTTCGGCATTGGCAGGAAGCATTGTCGTCACCGGGCTGAGCGTTATGTTGCGAACTAACTTTCCGTTAGCGGCTTTCGCGAAATAAAGCGCCAGGCGGCTGCGGTTAGTGACTGATCCGCCGGTTCGGCGGTAATGAATCTTCAGCGCGATGGATGAATTCGCTTCCAGCCGATGGCCGAGTCCTTCAGGCATCCTGACCGCCGATTGGCCGGGAACCCAAACGCCCAGCGTTTCACCGACGATTCCGCAAGATGACGTTTTGTTGGTAACCTTTGCCAATGAACTCAGCCGATGGAATGATGCCGCGTGGACGATCTCGCCATTACCGGGCTGAAAATCAATCGCATTCAACCGGCGAGGCTCTTTCAACCCGGTCGGCAAAACAGCGCACCTGATTACGATGCCTGATTTTTCGTTATCGCCTTCGGCTTCCAGCTTTGTTTTCGTTTCCGGCTGCAAAATCATATCCGGCTGGCCAAGCGGCCAAACATCGCCTTTTATCAACTGCTCGATTTCGGTTTTCGGATAATCCTTAGCTTCGCCGCGTGGCGCGCCGCCTTCGATCCACGAAATCAGCAATTCGATGTCACGTTGTGGCAGAACATAATCGTGCTGAAAGCTGCCATATCCTTTGACGGCCTGGAACGGTACCATGCGTTTTTCCAGCACTTCTTCTTTGATGGCTTTGGCCCAGGGGCGGGCTTCTTCATAAGTTGTCAATGAAATGTCGGATTTGATTTTGTTCGGCGCGTGGCAGCCCAGACAGTTGCGTTGCAAAATGCGTATGACTTCCTTGTTGAACATCACCTTGGTGGTGATTGGATCGTGCGAACTGCCGGTGCGAGTGGAAAGAAAAAAGCTGCAAACGGCAATCAATACGGCGATGGCAAAACGGCGGCAATGGAACATAACGCTTCTCAAGATTTTCAGAAGATGCCGAAGATCGAAGTGACGAGCGGCAAAACCAGACCGACGACAACGAGTATAACGAGAACCCACACGACGGTTTGAACAAACTTCGTATTTCTCATGATTTGTCCCTCCGGCAACAGAATAGGCCACGAATCGCGAAGGGCGCAATCCGTGGCCTTGTTCAGCTTCCTGACGTTGCCGGCGACTACTTTTCGCTGCTGACCGCAGCCGGTTTGGCCATCGGCTTGGC
>CAZRXE010000517.1:0-3885 GCA_964603695.1 uncultured Heliomicrobium sp. | reverse complement strand
CCACCCAGGAACAGTATTGGGAACTCCAGCGATTCCTCGTCCTGGCGCTCAAGGCGAACCCGAACGTCTTGGAGTGCCTCTATACACCTTTGGTCGAAATGACGACCCCGTTGGCCGATGAACTGCTCCAAATGCGAGCGGTCTTTTTGTCGCGTCTGGTTTACCAAACGTACAACGGCTACGTGATGTCGCAATTCAAAAAGCTCGAACAGGATTTGCGCGCCAGCGGCACGCTGCGCTGGAAACACGCCATGCATTTGATCCGCTTGTTGATGTCGGGCGTGACCGTGTTGAAAGAAGGCTTCGTGCCGGTCAATGTCGGTGATGACCGCGACTTCCTGCTGGCCATCAAACGCGGCGAAATGGACTGGGCAGAGGTTAATCAACTGCGGCTGAGTTTGCACAAAGACTTCGATGCGGCGCTGGCCGCCACCAAACTGCCCGACCGCCCGGATTACGAACGCGCCAACGCTTTCCTGATTGAAGCCCGCCGCACAATGGTTTAACACTTGTTGAAGCCTGTTTCGTCACATACAACGAGGCAACGAGGCAACGAGGCAACGAGGCAAACACGCGAGATAAGCAACGGGCTTGTGCTAACATCGGCGCGGAGGTTTAAGGATATGCTACAAACCGTCGAAGGAATTGTTGATGTGAATGGACAGATTAGCTGGCTGGAACCATTGCGCGTAGCCAAGCCCAGCCGCGTGCTGGTCACCCTGTTACCTGAGCTACCTGATACCAATAGAACGAGCGTCGAACCGGAAGGCAATCTCGCCGCGTTACAAGCCTTCCTGCAAAGTCCTGAGTTCATCAATCGTCCAGTGGGTTCAGCCGAAGAGATCGAAGCGCGAATTCAAGAAACGAGAAACTCATGGGAGTGAAGAATATCTATCTGGATAGCTGCATTGCGATCTATGTCGTGGAAGCGCATCCGCTTTACGCAAGCAAAGTGACAGCCGAACTCAACGCTTTGTCGTCAGCTCAGATTTGTTATTCCCCGTTGGTACGCCTCGAATGTTTGGTCAAGCCGCTGCAAGCGCAAAATCAATTCTTGCAAAAACTATACGCCCAGTTTTGGGCTTCCCAACAATCCCTCTCTCTGGTGGATGATGTGTTTATGCGCGCTGCCCGGATCAGAGCGGATTTCCCCAGCGTGAAAACGCCGGACGCCCTTCATCTGGCGACGGCATTGCATTACGGGTGTGACGAGTTTTGGACAAACGATGATCGGCTAATGAAAGTCACGCCTACACTCTCCAAAAACATTTTGACGACTTGACGCACCTGATTCCGTTTAAGCCTGCTCACTGCACCGCGTTGGGGTGATAAACGCGGTAATCCAATTCCTGAAAAATGTTGTCTTTGCTTTCGGCGTCGGCCAGCCAGGTTTCGTCAATTTGGCCGTCTGCGGTGAGCGTGTCGTAAATGCGCGTGAAGCGGTGGATGTGGTCTTTGAAGCGTTTGACGGCGTATTGCACCATCGTGCCGGTGGTGATGATGAAGGCCCAATCCGAGGATTGCGCCAGCAGCAATTCGCGCGCGGCTTGATTCAGGGCGCGCAACTGTAAGCCTTCCGCATTCGGAAAGCGTTCGGCCAGTTCCACCATCCGCCGTTCCGCCGCGTGTTGGTGCAGGTAAATCCAATCGGTTTGCGCGTTAATCCAGACGCGGTTGTAGCCTTCCGCGCCCCAGGACGAAGCCGACGGCGTTTGCGGTTGGTTGTCGGGATAAATGTCCAAATAATCCACTGGCGAAATCGGCTGAATCTCGTCCTGATCGTAATGCAGCTTTTTGAAGAGGTAGAACAAAAACTGCGGCCCCTCGAACCACCAGTGGCCGAACAGCTCCGCGTCGTAGGGAGCCAGAATCAGCGGCGCGCGGCCCAACGTGGAATTCAAATGGCGGGCTTGCGCCTGCCGGTTGGCGAGGAAATCGCCGGCGTGCATCGTCGTGCGTTCGGTGGCCCATTCCGGCACATAAGGCTCTTTCAAATGCAGCGCGACTTTGCCAGTGATGCGATGGTATTTGAAACCTACGTTGCGGCGCACGCCGTCGTCGTGCAGGTAAGGTTTGATGTAATCGTAATCCTGCGCGTCGTAACCCAGGTCGCGGTAAAACTCGCGGTAGTTCGGATCGCCCGGATAGCCTATGTCCGAACTCCAGACCTGTTCGCTGGTTTCGGTGTCGCGGGCGAAAACGGCCACGCCTTCGGGCGTGACGACCGGCGCGTAAATGCCCCGGCGCGGACGCGGCGTACCGTACAAAATAGCGTGCGCGTCGGCGATGAAAAATTGAATGTCGGCTTCGCGCAGGTAACGGTCATCACCGGGATTAAAGGCGCATTCCGCCAGCCAGATGCCGCGCGGCGGACGACCGAAATGTTTGATGTAGTTTTCGCGGGCGATTTGAATCTGCGCGCGTTTGGCCACTTCGCTGGACATCAACGGCAAATAGCCATGCGTAGCGCAGCAGGTGATGATTTCCAGATAGCCTTCATCCTGAAGTTGCCGAAACCCGCTGATGATGTTGCGCTGGTAAACGTTCTCGAACACCTCGCGACATTCGTTGAAATGGCGTTGGTACATCACGGCGGCGGAATAAAAGTCCGCTGCTTCCTCGCGCGTCCGCTCGACTTCCTTTTCCGCCAGCTCGCAGAGCTTGTTGAGGTGGGCAACGTAACGCTCCTGCAACAACGGATCGCTGAGCATTTCGCACAGCGGCGGCGTCATGGACATCGTTAACCGGAACTTCACGCCTTCATCGCGCAAATGATTGAAGGCAACCAGCAAGGGAATATAGGTCTCGCTGATGGCTTCATACAGCCAATCTTCTTCCAAAAAGTCCGGGTATTCGGGGTGACGCACAAACGGAAGATGTGCGTGTAAAACAAGACTTAAGTATCCAGTTGCCATGTTTGTTTGATCGCTTATTTTCGATTGTCGCGAAACCACGGCCATTTGCCGCGCATGATGTTGGCGAAACTGCGTGTCGGATTGAGAAAACTTCGGAACAGAATCCGCGTGGCGCGATTTGGCATACGGTCTTCGTAACGACGGATGATGTATTTATCAAGAGCGTCTTCGCTCACCAGCCAGCCCGTGCCGACCACCGGCGTAACGACCAAATCCACATATGCCATCGGGTGCTGGGCTTTTTTGGTGGGGCGAATGCCGATGTTGCCCAGACTCGCTTCGCTGACCAAACCCAGCTCGAATTGCGTGCTGTAAAAGAAACTCCAGCCCATCGCTTTCATACGGCTTTTCCAGTAACTCTTTTTCAGACCGATTTCTTCCTCAATGCCTTTAGGATCGTTCTGGATTTGGATGTAGCCGGAAACCGCGCCCATCATCGGGTGGCCGATGTAATTGACAATAAACGGATCGCCGTCTCCCCAACCGCGCAAGCCGCGCAACGCCTTGAAATAATCCTTGAAAAACGGCCCTTTCAATTCGGCGCGGGTTCCTTCTTCGGTCGCCAGCCGGAAGGCGTGTTGAACGCCCAAAAAGAGGAAAGATTGTTTGAAAGCGCCATTCCAGTTGAACTCGCCGCGATTGCCCCAACGCCCATCCTTTAACTGTGGAAAATGCATGTCGGCGGGCGCAATGGCGGGATCAGGCAACGCAGTGCTTTTTCGTTTCTCCGCTGGGTCGTCCCCCGAATCGGATTCCGCCGCCGTGGGACTGGCTTTTTCCTGTCCCGGATTCACGGAGAAGTCAGCTTTCCATAACGCGGCGAGTCTGTCGTTAAAATTCGATATGCCGAACGGCGGCGGACTTTCAACACCTTCGCCTTGTTGCGCCAACTGCTCGACGGCCAACGGCAAAATCGCTTGCGCCCGCACCTGCTTTGCCTGGAATTGGCAGAGCATCAGAACCGCACTCG
>CAZRXE010000516.1:0-15969 GCA_964603695.1 uncultured Heliomicrobium sp. | reverse complement strand
GCCAGATGCTTGAAAAACAAGAAGGGCGAAACCATCAAGCTGCCGCAAACGCCCAATGAACTTGTCAGTTTGTGTCTGGCTCATTTGCGAGAACGCAGCGATCCGGTACTCAGCCCTTTCTTTTTCAGCCAGTGTCGCGTTGAGGAAATCTTTGAATTGGATGCCATCGCCCACGAAATGCAGCGACGGCGGATGCAAATCGGGGTCTTCTACCAGTACTTGATTATCGAACTGATGAAGTATCGCTTTCCCCCCACAGTGGATGGCAAAAAGGAAGGTGATGTGGAAACCGAGTTGGAAACGCCGGGCTTTGACAAGGGGCTACGTGTGTTCATGTCGGTGAAAAAGTCCAGCGATACCGTTGGCGGTCAGGATGTGCCGGGAGTGATTCGCCGTTTGGAAGCGATGGCGGCGGAAGACAAAAACCTGACGCGCCCATACCTCTGCGTGGTTTGCGTGGCGACGCCGCCGCGTGGTCGCATTCTTTCCTATGCTGACTCTCGCCAGATGAAGCGCAACAATGAAGGCCATCCGTATTCGCCAAATTGCGAAGTCTGGTTGCCGGGCTTCATCTTTCCATTCATTTCCGGCTTGCCGCCCACGGAAATTTACAAAGCCGCGTTGGCCAGAGTCAGCGAGTTTCTGCCGTTTCACGCCTTGCCTCAACGCCGAGAGTGCGCTGAACTGCTTTCCGCGAAACTGACTGAATTGGGATTGGTCAATGCTGAAACCGGAAAACTGGACTTGCTGCAATTCCAGGATTTCGTCAGCCAACCGCCGGGGAAAAAAGTTAGGAGAGGAAAATGAGTTCGCAAGCCGCGATAACAACCGTCCGACGGGAACAATCCGCCTGCACCATCATCAACGGCGACAGCCGGGAAGAGTTGAAAGCATTTGTCGGGCAGGCGGATTTGATCGTCACGTCCCCGCCTTATGCCGATGCGCGGCGCAAACATTACGACAGCGTTCACCCCGATCACTTCGTGGAATGGTTTCTGACCTTCCACGAACCTTTCTTCAATGCCTTGAAACCCGAAGGCAGTCTGGTCATCAACATTAAGGACAAAGTGGTAGACGGCGTCCGGCATCGTTACGTCTGGCGCACCATTGAAGCATTGTGCGAACACGGCTGGATGGCGATAGATGATTACATCTGGCACAAAACCAATCCGATGCCGGGCGCTTGGCCCAGTCGTTTAAGCGACGGTTGGGAATACTGCTTTCACCTGGCGAAATCGAAGCGTCCGTTTTTCAACGCGGACGCGGTGCGCAAGCCCATCGGGGATTGGGTCGAATCACGCTTGCGTAAGCTGGGAGAAAACGATGTCAGCCGCCAGAATTCAGCCACCGACAGTGGGTTCGGACGCGATATTTCTCGCTGGGTCGGCAAAGAAACCGTTCTGCCCTCCAACGTCATCAGCCGTGCGTTGGTCGGCAAGAACAAAAATCATCCGGCGGTATATCCCGTGGAGTTGCCCTTGTTCTTCATCAAATTGCTCAGCCCGCCGGGCGGCCTGATTGTGGATCCGTTCGGTGGCAGCGGAACAACGGGCATTGCCGCGCTTTCCGTTGGACGCGACTGCGTGTTGATTGACAACAACTCCGCCTACTGCCAGGAAGCCGTCAGGCGCTTGCAGGAAGAAGCCGATGCGGAAGACGATGACTTCAGTGGTGAACTCCCGACAAAACAGCGATCACTTTACGAAGTGATGAAGTAAATCCCTGTAACGCCTTTCCGCCATGAACAACGGTCAATGGCAAATCAACGCCCATCACACCGGAATGCGGTTGGATCATTGGCTGGCTTCGATGCGGCGATTGGGTTCGGGCGTGCGCGCATTGGATTCGCTCGCGCGCGGCAGAATCTTCGTCAACAACGTGGAGCAAACGCCCGCCGACGCCGCGCGCATTTTGCAGGAAGGCGATCTGGTGCGCGTTTGGATGGATCGGCAGGATGTTCACCTGATGGAGTTCATTCCGCTGGAATTCGACCGGCTGGAAATCGTTTACGAAGACGATGATCTGATTGTACTCGACAAACCCGCTGGGTTTTTGTCCACGCCGCATCCGACCATTTTGGAAGAAGCCTCGTTGTTCGATCTGGTCGAAGAATACCTCAACGCCGAAGAGCTACAGCCGTTCATCGTCCACCGCATAGACCGCCATACTTCCGGCTTGGTGCTGTTCGCCAAATCGCCGGCGGCGCAAGAGGGTTTGCGCCGGCAGTTCGAGCGGCGAGAACCGGAGCGCGTTTATCGCGCCGTCACGCACGGCGTTCCTTCGCCCGAAGCAGGAACCTGGCAAGACGTAATCGCCTGGAACAAAAAGCTGCACCGCTTTGCGCCCGCGCCGGAAGACGATTTGTTCAAACGCGAAGCGATTTGCCATTACCGCGTGCTGGAAAGTTTCGCCGACGCCGCGCTGATCGAAGTCCGACTCGTGACGGGCCGCCGCAATCAAATCCGTTTGCAAGCCCAAATGCACGGACATCCACTGGTCGGCGAAGAGACTTTCATTGCCGAGGACGACAAGAAAATTCCTTTCGAGCGGCAGGCGCTGCATGCTTATCAGCTCAGCTTTTTTCAACCTCGAACCGGCGAACGGCTGCAATTGGAAGCGCCTTTGCCGGAAGATTTCATCGCCTTGCTGGGAAGATTGCGCGCGCCGGAGAATGCCTGCTTGTAGCCATCCGCGCCGAAAACTACAATGCCCCGGCCACTCAATTCATCTGGAGGAAAAACCATGCAAGCCACAATGCAACTCGCGCTTGATACGGAAAAAGACTACGAAATCGTCAATGGCGTAGCGGAGGAAAAAGAAATGCCTGGTGGAAGACACGGAATTGTTGCAATGCGCCTAGCGGTCAAACTCGGCGCTCATGTTTTAATCAATCAGCTCGGTGAGGCTTCGACGGAAGCCAATTTTAAGATCGGTCGGAATGAACGCATTCCAGACCTTTCCTTCGTCGCCGCCGACCGCATCCCGGCGGAAGGCGTGCCGGAAGGCATTTGGCAAATCCCGCCTGATCTGGCCGTGGAAATCATTTCTCCCAACGACCTGCACGAAAAAGTGAGCGGCAAAGTGTTGGAATATTTGGAAGCCGGCGTCAAACAAGTCTGGATCGTTTCGCCGGAAATCCGCACGGTGACGATCTTTCGTTCCACGGAACAGGTGCAGGTTTTTGCTAAAAACAGCGTTTTGGAAAGTCCGGACTTGTTGCCCGGCTTTCGCTGTCCTTTGACTGAGATTTTTCCCGCAGCGCCCTCCGCCAAGCCGGAAACGCCGGAAAGCGCGTCTTGAACGGTCTGGGGCAATCACTGATAATGCGCCTCCCCAACGTATCAGCAACGATCAACAAAGATTTACCGCAAGCAAGAGGAATAAATACATGTCCGCAGCACAGGAGCCGTTGAAACTGACCAAGATGGTGGACATTCATTGTCACATCCTGCCGGAGACGGACGACGGCGCGACTTCGTTGGAAGAATCCGTGGCCATGTGTCGGGGCGCAGCCGCCGACGGCATCAAAACCATCATCGCCACGCCTCACATGTTCGACGGCGTTCATAAAGCGCCGGACAAAGACACTCTCCGCCGCAAAATTAAACTGGTGATGGACGCGGCGGACAATTGCGTGGAAATCGTGCCGGGCGGCGAAGTCCGCTATAGCTACGAAATCTTCCAGGAAGCGGACAATCCCGACACACGCATCAAACTCAACGGCACATCATACATGCTGCTGGAGTTTCCGTTTCAATCCGTACCGCCCAACATCGAAAAAACCATCTTCCAGATTCTGAACGCGGGCATCACGCCGGTCATCGCCCATCCCGAACGCAACAAACGCATCCAGGAAAATCCGAAGATCATCGCCGACCTGGTCGAACGCGGCGCATTCGCCCAACTCGACGCCGGCAGCATCACCAAAAGCTTCGGGCAGGAATCGTATGCGTCAGCCAAGAAAATCCTGGAAGCGGGCTTGGGACACTTCATTGCCACCGACGCTCATCACCAAGACCGCCGGCGTCCGGTCTTGTCGGCGGCGGTGACAATCGCGGCGGAATGGATCGGCGAAGATTACGCCCGCGCCATGGTCGAAGAAAATCCCCAGGCTTTGGTCAATGACTTGGCGATTCCTTTCCAGCCTGATCCTGATCTGGATTCGCTATTGGGACGCAAGAAAAGCTGGTTCGCATTTTGGAGGTAGAAGATGGCGGATAGACAAGACGAAGCAAGTAAGATTGATTTGCAGAAGTTCCGCGAAGAATTAAGTGAAACCGGCAAGGAATTATTCGATCTCGCCATGAGCGTCCCCGAAGAAGATCTGATGAGCCAAGATGAAATTCTCGAAGAAATTGCGCGCCGGCGAGGCGGCATTGTTTACTCGTTGCGGGGTGTTAAAGATGGCGAATGGCCGCAAGGACGTTGACTGAGGTTTGTTCGCTTCAAATTACGAAACCAATCTTGTGAGGGCTGCTGTGACCTACAAATCCTTGTTTACCGCCGTCAGAGTTCTGACGGTATTTCTTTTGCTTGCGGCGTTGTCGCACAACTCCGTCGGCGTTTCTGCCAAACCGGAATGGCAAAAGATCACGCTTAAAAACGGCATGGAAGTGATTGTCGTCGAGAATCGCTCCGTGCCGCTGGTGACGGTGGAAATGGGCGTCAAAAACGGCGCTTACACCGAACCGCCGGAATACAACGGCTTGTCGCATTTGTATGAACACATGTTCTTCAAATCGAACGAGCGTTCGCGGGCTGAAGGTTATAACGACCGCGCGGCGGAACTGGGCATGCTCAGCAACGCCACCACGCGCGAAGAAGTCGTCAATTACTACACGACGACCGTCAATTACGGCCTGCGCGAAGCGATGGTCTTGATGCGTGACGCCATTCGCTATCCGCTCTTCGACAAACAGGAACTCGATCAGGAAATCGTCGTTGTGCTGGATGAACTGAACCAGCATTTGTCGAACCCATTCAATTACCTATTCGACGCCACCAACAAACGGCTCTGGTACAAATACCCTTCGCGCAAACGTCCGGGCGGCGACCCGGAAACCGTTTCCAAAGCCACGCCGGAAATGATGCGCGTCATTCAGCACAAGTATTATGTTCCGAACAATTCGGCGCTGGTGGTGGCGGGTGACGTCAATGCAAAAGAAGTCTTCAAACTGGCCGAAGAGATTTTCGGCGACTGGCCGCGAGGAGAAGACCCTTTCGTCAAAGACCCGATTCCGCGCCATCCGGCTTTGCCCAAAGACGACGCGGTGATCGTCAATCAGCCCGTCAATTCGGCGACGATTCAGATTTCATGGCAAGGCCCTTCGACAGACCTGGACGCGCCCGCGACTTATGCCGCCGACGTGTTTTCCTACATCGTCAATCAGCCCAATTCGCAATTCGCCCGCTCCCTGGTTGACACCGGATTGATTACCAGCGGCGGCGTCAATTACTACACGCAGAAGAATGTCGGCCCAATTTCGATTACCGCGCAAACGCCGCCCGAAAAGCTGAAAGATGCGCTCAAAGCCATCAGCGCCGAAGTCGCCAAATTCGACGCGCCGGATTATTTCACTGACGAAGAGCTGGCCAGCGCCAAGACCTTGCTCGAAGTGAATGAAATGTACGACCGGGAAAAAACCTCCGATTACGCGCACACCATCAGTTTTTGGTGGGCCAGTTCCGGGCTGGATTATTACGCCGGATACGTTGAAAACCTGGGCAAAATGACGCGCGAGCAATTGCGGGATTACGCGCGCAAGTACATCAAAAACAAACCGCGCGTGGTGACCGTGATGGTCTCCGAAGCCGACCAGAAGCGCATTGGCCTGACAGATCAGGATTTGCTTTTCCGCGTGGATGCCGTCGGCGCGGCGTCAACCAACAAGCCTGCGGACAAAAAAGACTCAACGACCAAACCACAACCGAAAACCGGCGTGAAAACCGCGCCTGCTCGTAAACCTGCCGGCAAACCGAAAACGAAATGAGAATCAAAACACTTTCTACAACTTTGATGCAGCGTTTGGGCGTCGTTGCCCTGCTGCTTTTGTGGTCAACGTTTTCGCCTGTAATGGCGCAAGCGCCGGCCGTTGCGCCGGCCAATGCGCACGACTCGACTGCCGAATTCACGACCGCCAACGGACTGAAAACCATTCACCGCGAAGTGAAAGCCAACGAAGTGGTCGCCGTGCAGATTTACTTTCGCGGCGGCGCGCGCAACATCACCGAAAAGAACGCCGGGATTGAAAGCCTGATGTTCGAGGTGGCCCAGCAGGGAACCAAAAGCTTCAGCAAGAGCGTCATCAATCGCGAACTGGCCAAAACCGGCACGATCATTGATTCGGGAGGCGGTTACGATTTCAGCGTCATGGCCATGCGCTGCGTGCGGAAAAATTTCGACCGTTCGTGGGAACTGCTGACGGACATGATTTTGAATCCGCTGTTTGACGAGAAAGAACTGGCGCTGGTCAAAGACCAAACCATCAACGGCTTGCGCCAGCAAAACGACAGCCCGGAATCTTCCATAGCCATTCTGAGCAGCAAGCTGCTTTACAGCTCGCACCCGTATTTCAATTCTCCAAGCGGGACGGTGGAATCAGTCAGCGGTTTGACCGCCGCCGATTTGAAAGCGCATCACGGCAAAATTCTGGAAACCGCGCGGATGCTGGTGGTCGTGGTCGGCAGCATCTCGCAAGCCGAACTCAAACAGAAGATTGAAACCAGCTTCGGCAAATTAGCCAAAGGCGATTTCAAAAACGAAATGGTTCCGGCCTTCGCTAAGGCTTCGACGCCGGAATTTGAGTTGGTGAACCGCCCCGTAGCGACGAACTACATTCGCGGAACCTTTGCCGCGCCGCCGCTCGACAGCCCGGATTACCCTGCATTTTCGGTGGCCGTGGATATTCTGGGGCAACTGTTCTTTCAGGAAGTCCGCGTCCGCCGCAACCTGAGTTACGGCGCGGACGCCACCTTGCTGTCGAACCGCGCCAATTCGGCTTACCTGTCCGTGACGACGCAAAAGCCGAACGAGACGATTCAGGTCATGTTCGATCAGATCGAATTCCTGAAACGACAGACCATTCGCGAAGAAGGTTTGAAAGCCATCGTCAGCGGCTTTTTGACCAAGTATTACACCAAGCTGGAAACCAACGACGCACAGGCCGCGCGCCTGGCCGAATACGAATTGCTCGGCGGCAACTGGCGACGTTTGCAGTCCTGGATTGACGAAGTCAACAAGGTCAAACCCGAAGACATCAACCGCGTCAGCCGCGCGTACCTGAAAAACTTCCACTTCGCCGTGGCCGGCAACCCGAAAGAATTCGACAAGGATTTGTTTCTGAGCCGGTAGCCGATCAAGTGTGTGCGTGTCGGCCAATCGCCGGCTGACACGCGCACTGTTTTCCACGCTTTTCCCGCTTCGATCCGACATCGCCGCCGCGATTGAAATCAATCAGTCAGTGTTGATCCTCTCGAACCATTCGTTCATTTGATCATCGCGCAAGCCGACCTCAACGAAAATCTCTTCCAACTCTATCGCCGTGACGCGGGCGAAGTGATCCGGTTGGGGCACGACGACCACTCCGGCCAGATCAATCGCCGCCGGGCTGATGGTCAGCTTCGCGTCGCCTTCAGCGTCGTAACAGGCTGGACGATGTTTGCCGCGCGGCAGAATGAAGCCGCGCCAATAATCATCCTGATATGTCAGCAACAGATTCAACATCGGTTCGCCGTCCGCGTCGGTCAGCGCGGCCAATTCGCCTATCACGTGCGTAAATTCTTTATCCAGTTTTCCTCTGTCACGCCCCACGAATGCCATCAGGTTGAACCGGTAATTGCGGCTGATGACGAAGCCGGGTTCGTCCAAGTCGCCATCCAATTCGATATCGAACTCCTCGAACAGCGGCACGCCGGCGCGCGCACAGGCTTGAAAGTGAAAATGATCCGGCGCGGAGGCTCCACAGCGCGGGCCGTTGTAAAGCACGAACCAGTCTTTGCCGAGTTCGCGCGCCAGATCGAGCATTGCGCTGAAATTACCTTCAATCACTTGCGGCGTGTGCCTGTGCGCGGCAATCACCAAATGATCGGCCAGCACCGGGAACGGATTGCACAGCACGACGAAGCGGTCGCCGAAAGCCACGGCTTTTTCTTCGGGCGGCAGATTCTCCACGCACAGAAAACAGGGACGTTTGCTGATTGTCGCCGCGTCCACTTTGGCCGCCGTGCTGACGATGCGCGCCGGGTTGAACTGCGCTAAGACTTTCGTGCTTTTGATGGTGAATTGCTTGTATTCGGCTTGCGACAGCGCGACGACGGCTTCGCGCAACATCGGCCAGGTGGCGAGTTGTTGTTGAAGCAAGTCTCGAATCAATGCCTCGGTGGAACGGACTTCAGTCTGTTCCATCGTCCCACTGAGCAGGCGATCATCCCAATTCTCAGGCCAATTCATGGCTGTGTTTCTCCGCATTGAAATTTTGCCGCGCCAGGATTTCCAGTGTGCGCAGGCGGTCTTTGTAAACGTCGTAGCGGTTCGCGGTGACCAACGGCAGCGCGCTGTCTGAATTGCCTGACCAGCGCCGCGCGTAGTAAAGCGAATCGTAAATCCGGCCAAGTTCGTATTGCCGGCTCAGACGCAGCGCGACGGCGTAATCTTCGCCGTAGCTGGTGTTCGGCAAACCGATTTGCCGCAGCACGGTCACGTCGAAAGCGCGCGGCGCGCCCAGCCCGTTGATGCGCAGCGCGTTGTTGCGTCCGTTGTCGCGCGTCCATTCGCGATGGTCTATCAAGCCGGGCGGCAGTTCGTTCAAATCGAAATCAACAATCGTGTAGGAGCCGATGACCATCGCGTATTTGCCCGCGTCGAATTCGGCCACGACGCGCGAAAGGGTTTGCTCGCCGCTGTAAATGTCGTCCGAATCCAGTTGCACGGCGTAGTGCCCGCAGTGTTCGGAATAGACTGCTTCGTTCCAACAACCGCCGATGCCCAGGTCAGTGCGCGCCGGCGTCAGATGAATGAGTTTGGGATTTTCCGCCGCCAATGCTTTCAGCGTCTCGGTCGTGCCGTCGGTGGAATGGTTGTCAACGACTATGACGTTGAAATCGAAATCGGTCTGCTGTGCCAGCGCGCTGCGCACAGCGTCGCCGATGGTTTTGACGCGGTTGCGCACGGGAATGACGACGCTCGCCTTGACGGGGAATTGCGCATCGCTTTCCTGCACGGCGGTGAATTCCGGTTCCAGCCAAGCGCCCAGCCGTTGCAAATGCGCGGTGGCGATTTGCTCCATTTCAATCTGGTAATCGCGTTTGCGCGGGTCAACGTAATCGAACAGCTTTTCGCCCGAAGTGCGCGCGTCCGCAATGTTGCGCGTGTAAAGCGGTTCGGGAACGCGCAGGATTGAAGACTCAATTGAAAGTTTCAGCCGCAGGTCATACAAGCCGCCCCAGTTCAGGTTTTCAGGGATTTCGCCGTGATGATGCAGCGCGGCGTCCACTGCTTTGCGCGAAAGCAGTACCACCGAACCGAAATCGAAATTATCGCGCAGGCTGCCGAGTTGATAATCAATTAGTGGATGGTCGCTGATTTCGTTGCCGTCGCGCTGGCGAAAGTCAGAATAGAGCCAGCCCGCGCCGGAATCATCGGCAACTTGCAGAAAGCGTTCCGCCGCGCGCGCGCCAAGTTCCACCGCGCTGCCGGGCAGGATCAGCAGCAGGTAATCCGTTTTCCAGTTGGCGAGCAACGTGCGAACGGATGCGCCGGAAAAGGGCGAATTCGGATTGATGATTTCCGCGCCGGTTGGCAGCGAGGCGATAGCGGCGTTGGCGGGTGCGGCAATGGTCAAGCGTTTCATAATCTCAAATCTCGAATCGTATATCCGAACTCCTCACTTCAAACTTCTTTCGGCCTGTTGATGATGAAGCCGGACATTTTGTTGAGCCGGAAAAATTCATATAGTTCTTGTTCAAAGACGACGTGATGGCTGCGCGTGGCGTGGCGCATCAACAAGCGTTGATTGTCGCGCACGATCAAGCCCATGTGCGAAACGTCTAGTCCTTCGCGGCCCGAAACGAAATAGATCACGTCGCCGTCCAGCAGCCAGCGGCTGACCGAATCAATTCGCTGTTTGGGAAAGTAACGGAAGAACGCGATTTTGGGGGGCAAGGCTTTGACGTATGACAGCATTTTTTCGCGGGGCAGGCTTTCTTCGCCGAGCGTCATTTCCGCCAGAACGCCGCGCTGGACTTGATGCCGCGACCAGTCGGTCGCGTAATGTAGCCGGTTGCGATAAGCGACTTCGCCGTTCGCGTAACGCAGCGTGCGCAACTCCGTGGAGAAGTCATCGGCGGAGCGGATTCGCGCTAGCGCCAGCAGCGTTTCCAGAAAGGTCACGCAATCGAAACCGTCCATTCGCGTGACCATCACTTCGGCTTCGGTGGGCGAACCGATCAGCGGATTGCGCAAATAAGGCAGTCCCAGCAGGCGCGCTGAAAGTTGTTTCAGGCGTGCGCCGATGAGTTTTGTTTGGCGCGATTCCAGCAGCAGTTGGCGGATGAGTTGTTTGTCGCTGGATTGCGGATTGTTGGTCAACAAAGCGGTTACTACTTTCTTCTCGGAAAATTTTAGCCTGTTCACAGTGGCGACAGGCTAAAGCCCATCTCACGTCGAGGTTACTTTGCTCGAAACACTGGCGATGTCAAACGTGCCGGCAAAAGCACCAAATCTTCCACCAGGCAGCCGATGATCGTTACGGCGGAAAGCACGCCGAAAGAACCAATCGGCTCGAAGTTGGAAACGGCGAAAATGGCGAAGGTCGCCGCTAGCGCGATGTTGGCGTAAATCATCGGACGACCCGACAAGCGCATGCTTTCGATAATCGCTTTGCGCAACTCGCAGCCTTCGCCCTGAACGCGCCTGAAACGGACGATAAATTGTACGGCGTTGTCCACGGCCAGACCCAGCACCATGCTAGCCACCAAACTGGTGGTCAGGTTCAGTGGAATTCCGCGCCAGCCCATAAAACCGAAAAAGAACAAAACCGGAATCAGGTTCGGAACCAGCGCCGTCAAACCTACGCGCAGGGAGCGGAACAGCAAGGCCAGCATTACGAAAATCGTGACCAGCGCGATGGCGATGCTTTGCACCTGTTCGCCGGCGATTTGGTCCGACGTGCGATTTAGCAGGACGAACGTGCCGGTGGCGTAAACGCGAAATTCCGGCAGCAACCGGTGGCCTTCGGCTTCCACTTCGCGAATGGCTGCAGCCATTGCCTGCGAACCGGACAGATTAGAGCGTACCAGAATGCGCGCCTTGCTCCCGTTTTCACTCAGGAATGCTTTTAATTGATCGCGTTCGGAAAGCAGATCGGAAATCACGCGCTTGTCCGTCGGAATCGTGTAGGCGGCGGTTTCGTTTCGGTTGAACGCGCGGTTCAGGTGTTTGATGAAGTCAACGACGGACAGCGCGCGGTCAATACCTTTGCCCGTGGCGTCGCGGTGCTGTTCGGCGAAAGCTTGCAGTTCGGCGATGCGGCGCAATACTTCGGGACTTTCGATGTGGCCGGGCTGTTTACCTTCGACGATGATGTCGAAGGTTACGGCTCCGGCTAATCGTTTGTTGATTGCGGCAAGGTTCGTGCTGGTTTCCGAATTCGGTTTGAAGAAGTGAAAGTAATCAATGTCAATTTTGATGCGGCCCACGCCGATCACACTACCGACGATGATGATCGCCGTCAGCGTGTAAAGCAGCGGTTGATGCGAAGTCGCCCATTGCCCCAAACCTTCCAGCGACGCGACCATTTTTCCGTGCAGGCCGCAGCGAAAGTTCAGCATCCGCGCGGGCAGCACGGCCAGCGTCGCCGGGATCAGCGTCAGCGACAAAATCATCGTGTACGCCGCGCCGAAGGCTGCGAAAACAGCCGTTGATCGAACCGCCGGAATTTCCGTGAAGGCCAGCGACAGGAATCCGGCGATGATCGTCAGTGCCGAAACCAATACTGGCAGATTGATGAAGCGCATGGCCGATTCGATTGCGGATTGCGGATTGCGGATTGCGGATTCATTGACTTGATGCGGATTGCGGATTGCGGATTTGTTTGCGGAAATCGCGCCGCCGCTGAAATCCGCAATCCGCAATCCGCAATCCGCAATTTGCGCGGCAATGCCGATTTGGTTGATGACGTGGATCAGGTACGAACAACCTATGGCCAGCATCAGTGTTGGCAGCATCAAGGCTAGAATCGTGAAGTCGGCCTTCAGCCAAGCCATCAGCCCCACCAGCCACAACAATCCGATGCCGATGGTGGCCAGAGGCAACACGACAGCAATTGCCGACCGGAAACACAGCCACAGTAGCAAGGCGATTAAAGCAATGGTCAAGGGCAGAAACAGTGTCAGGTCTGTTTTGACGGCCTCGGTGGCGCGCCATTGCGAAAACGGATCACCCGCCAGAAAGCTTTCGCCGAAGCCGGACTGTTTGGTCAGGTCGTATATTTGCCGCGTGACCTCGTGGCGGACTTTGGTGGAATTCGGTTTGAGCAGAACGGTCAGTGCGGCAGTTCTGGCGTCGGCGGACACCAGATTGCCCGCGAAAAGTTTGTCGGTCGTGGCCACGGCGCGGGCTTCGGCGAGGCGCGGCGAGGCTTCAATCTTTTCGGGCAGGAGTTTTTCGAGTGACGCGCCTTCTTCCAAACTGCGGGCATAAGGCACGTTGCTCAGGCTCAGAACTTCGGCCACGCCGGGCAGGCGTTCGATTTGTTGGTGCAGCTTTCGCAATCGAAGCAGGTTTTCCGGCGCGAAGACGTCATCGCAAACGACGGCGATCAACAAGTAATCATCCGCGCCGAAATGTTTGCGCGCTTCGGCGAAATCGCGCCGCTCCTGACTGTTTTCCGCGACAAAGGCCAGCGGTGAAACGTCCAGTTCAAGGCCTTTGCGCAAGCCGAAGGCAAAGAACACTGTCAGCACAAGGACGGCGGCAATCACCAAACGTGGGCGGCGGACGACGAATTGACTCACCATTTTTCGCGCCCTTCAGTTTCCAGCATCCAACCGTTGGCTGGCAGAGGTGACGGATGCTTTGAGATTGTCTTCGGTAAAGAGTTTGTCGGTGAGTCCTTTGTCATACTCAATTTTGCGTGTTTCCAATTTCAACTTCAGTTTTTGCGTCAGGTCTTCGATGGCGACGCGAGCGATGGTCTGGCGATTTTGAACGGTTTTGATTTCTTCAAAGACCATTTTCTTACCGACTTCGCCGGCTTCGTTGAGCAGTTCAAAGCGCGCGGGCTGCCCGCTTTGTTCGCGGAAGTAGCCGTGGATGCGCGGGAAGGCCAGATTCAAATCGGGCTTGGCTTTGAATTCGACTTTAATCAACGACTCGCCGTTTTCCGTTACGCGCTCGCCAGCGTTGTGGGTGTATTGGCCGAGTTCCATGCCCAGGATTTCCTGAACTGTCACTTTTGCGCCGCGAAAGCCGAGTTGGCGCGACGAATCAAGCTTGGCCAGTTTTTTCAATCCGGCCAGATAGGAAAAGGCTTCGGTGGGCTGACCGTTTTTCTCGTGCGCCAGCAGGATTTTGTCGGAGTCTTCTTTGGGCGCGAGTACTGTCATCAGGCTCGACGTGCCTTCGGCGGAGTATTTTCGCTGCAAGCGAAACTCGATCTGCTCGCGTTTGCCTTCGGCGTTTTCGGCGACCAGGCGCATTTCAGCGGTGAGGTCTTTGCAGCCGTCTTGCGTAATCAGTCGCTGAACCATCGCGCTTGCGTCAGGCAATGGCTGTGAGATTTCGGCTTTCGGCGGTTCCGTGGTTGCCGAAGGTGCAGTGTCGCCGCAAGCGCAGAAAAGCGCGCTCAACAGCAAGAGGGCAGTGCGGAAAACTCTTAGCATTCTCTCTCCCGTTTTGGGTGTTCTCAGTTGTCTTGATGGAACGGATTTGAACCAGAACTCAGCCGCCATCAGTCATTGACGCCGACTGGCGAAAGCCTAATACCACATCGCTTTTCAACTCCGCAATTGGAACGCCATCGTCACCCATTCGCCGTCCGGTTTGGATTCGAGCAGAGCGAAGCCTTGCGCGCCCAGCGCGGCAATTACTCCGTCGCCCTGTTCGCGCAAAATGCCGGAAACGATCAATGTCGCCGGCGGTTTCATCACGCCCGGAAATTCCGGCGCAAGCGGAATGATGACATCGGCGGTTAGATTGGCTAGCACAGTGTCGAATTCCTGTCCGGCATAACTGCTGAGTTTGTTGACTTCGAGTTCGACGGTTTCACCGAGGCCATTGATTTCCAGGTTTTCGCGCGCGACTTCGACAGCTTCAGGATCATTGTCGAAAGCGGAAACGCGCGCGTCGGGATGCAGTTTGCTTGCCGCAATGGCCAGGATGCCCGTGCCGGTTCCGACATCCAATAAACTGCCGCCGTGAAAATGCTTTTCCAGCATTTCCAAACAGCCGCGCGTGGTTTCGTGCGTGCCAGTGCCGAAAGCCATGCCGGGGTCAATCTGTATGACGACGCGGCTGTTGTCCTTGATTTGATCGAGTTTCCACGAAGGCGACACCAGCAACCGTTTGCCGATGGGCATCGGCTCCCAACCTTTTTTCCATTCCGACAGCCAGTCTTGATCGGCGATGGTCATTGCTTCGACGCGGCGCAGTGCGAAGTCAGGCAGATCAATCAGTTTCAACTGGCGCAGGATTTCGCGGCGCAGTTTTTCCACGTCGGGGGCGGCGTCGAAATACGCGCGCAGCGTGACGAAATCCGAAGCGTCTTCGGAAACTTCCAGCCCCGTGGTGTTCAGCATCCAGAGTTGCGTGGTGGCGGCGGTTTCCGCCACCCGCGCGATTTCAACTTCAACGGCATGCCAGATTTTTGTGTTCATAAGAATAGAAAGCCCGGTCGCTAGTGCTTCCGGTACCGATTAACGTTCCTGGATTCCCAGTTCGTCCAGCAAACGCGGATCATCGCGCCACTGTTCTTGAACGCGGACGAATAGATTCAGCCGGACGTGGCGACCGAGCATCTTTTCAATGTCGCGGCGGGCTTTGGTTCCGATGACTTTTAGCATCTGGCCGCCTTTGCCGATGATGATCGGCTTTTGGGAATCGCGCTCGACGTAAATCACACAGTGAATCTCGGTGGCGTTGCCTTGCTCTTCCCATTTTTCGGTGCGGACGGCGGTGGAATAGGGAAGTTCCTGCTGCGTCAATTCCAGAATCTTTTCGCGGACGAGTTCGGCGGCAATACTGCGTTCCACCTGGTCTGTGAATACGTCCGGGTCGTTATAGAGCGGCTCGCCGGCGGGCAGGTATTCGAGCAGTTTTTGAACGACCAAATCGTGATTGTCACCTTTGAGCGCCGAAAGCGGAATGACTTCAGCGAAGTTGTATTCCTGTGTGTATTGCTCGATCAACGGCAGTAACCTGGATTTTTCGATGATCTTGTCAATTTTGTTCAGCAGCAGGAACGCAGGCTTCTCAGCTTGTTTGACCAATTCCAGCGCGTATTTGTCGCCCGCGCCGAAACTGGTTGTGGCGTCGCGCATCAGTAGGACGAGGTTCACCTGCATCAAGGCATCCACGACGTACTGCATCATCCGCCGGTTCAGGGCGTAGCCGGGTTTGTGAATGCCCGGCGTGTCTACGAAAACAATCTGGCCTTCAGGACGGGTGATGATGCCTTGAATGCGGGTGCGCGTGGTTTGCGGTTTGGCGGAAACGGCGGCGATGTGTTCGCCGACCAGCGCGTTGAGCAATGTTGATTTCCCGGCGTTCGGACGGCCGACCAGCGCGGCCAGGCCGGATTTGTGGTTTATGGTCAAACTTAGATCTCCCAATCTTCCTGTTGAAGCCCGACGACACGGCTGAATTCGCGGGTGTTGTTTGTGATCAGCGTTAAATTGTTGGCAACGGCAATGGCCGCGATCAACATATCCAGCGGGCCAATCGGCTGACCTATTGATTCTATATCCGCGCGTAGA
>CAZRXE010000515.1:0-4648 GCA_964603695.1 uncultured Heliomicrobium sp. | reverse complement strand
TGTCAGCGACGCGGGCGAAGCCGTTCAGGCGGCGATTGCGCAAAACGGCGACGCGCACAAAGCAATGATGCTGGCGCGGACAGGCGAGCGAGTCATCGGCGGGCGACTCATCACCGGCGGCGGCGGCGAAGGCAAAGGGATGGGCGTGCTGGCGCTCAAGCGTGAAATCAGCGAACTGACCGACAAGCTGGACGCGCTGACGGAACAGGAAGAAATCCTGGAAGCTGAACTGAGCGAGGTCAAAGCGCGCATTGCTCAGCTTGAAGACGATCAAAAAAGGCTTGATGCCGAACAACGGCAGATTGAAAAACAATTGGCCGTACAGCGCGAAAAGTTGCAGCAGCTTTCGCGCGAGATGGAGCGCACGGCGACGCACATTCGCGTGGTCGAACAGGAAACCGCGCAGGCCGAAGAAGAGCGCGCTGATTTTGAAGCCAAACTCCAACACGCGACCGGACAGACAGTGGAAGCCGAAGCGTTGCGCGCCGAAGCCGAGCAAGTGGTTCAGGCAGCGCAGGCTGAATTGGCTGAATTGCGGCGCGCGTCAGAGCAAAGGGTTCAAGAGCTTTCGCGGCGGCGTGCGGAGTTCGCCGCCAAAACAGAACGCCGGCGCGGACTGTCAAATGACATTCGCCGGTTGGAAAACGAATCCGGCGATTTGACCAATCGCCTGGAACGCAGCCGCTTTGAAGCCATCGAAGCCGAAGAACAATCCAGCACGATGCAAACGACGCTGGTCAGCACCACTGAACAACTGCAAACGCTGGTCGCGCAGCAACAATTGCGCGCGGCGGAACTGGAAGAAAAATCATTTGCGCTGGCCGCCGCCCGCGAACGCCTGGAAACACTGGACGCGCAGCTTCGTGGCGAACGAGACGCCTTGATGCAGGCGCGCGACAATCGAACCAAAAAAGAAATCGAACGCGCCAAATTGACCAGCGATCTGGAACACCTGATTCAAGCCTGCCACACGGAACTAGGAGAAAACATCATCGAAGTCTGCGAACGGCTGGAACAAAGCAAACAAGCTGCAGAAGCAATCGCCGCCAAAGCCGTCGAATCGGAATCAAACTCCGAAACCAATTCCGACAATCAATCCGAATCTGCAGCCCACAACACCACAACACCGAACCCACCCCCTCTTACTCCCACTTCCGCACAACCAACCACAGTCTCGTTATCAGCCGCGGGTTTGCCGGTAGACGAAGATGCTCAGGAAGACGATCTTGCAGTGGCGGATGATTTTGAAATTTCGTTCTGGCAAGTCCCGGAGGATTTCAATCTGGAAGTGGCCAAAACGCGACTGGACGAATTGCGGGCGAAAATAGATGCGCTGGGGCCTGTCAATATGATGGCCATTCAGGAAGTCACCGAAATCGAAGAGCGGTTCGATTTCCTCAGCACGCAAAAAGTGGACATCGAAAAAGCCATTGCCGACACGCAGGCGGCGATTGCCGAAATCAAGAAGCGTTCGCGCGAACGCTTTGTCGAAGCCTTCCACGCGATCAATGCCAACTTCAAAACGATGTTCGTCGAATTGTTCGGCGGCGGTCAGGGTGAAATGCGGCTGATTGATGAAACCGACGTGTTGGAAAGCGGCATTGAAATCATCGCCCAACCGCCGGGCAAACGGCTGCAAAATGTGCTGCTGCTCTCCGGCGGCGAAAAGGCCATGACGGCGATGGCGCTGGTACTTGGCATTTTCAAATACCGCCCCAGCCCTTTCTGCTTGCTGGACGAAGTGGACGCGCCGCTGGACGAAATGAACATCGGGCGTTTTTCCGATAAGGTGCTGGAAATGAGCCAGAACACTCAGTTCATGGTCATCACACACAGCAAGCGCACTATGGAAGCCGCCAAAACGCTTTATGGCGTAACTATGGAAGACCCCGGCGTGTCGAAGTTGATTTCGGTCAAACTGTCGTAAGCTGTTGGCACTATCGGGAGTTGTGTTTTCTCATCGCACTAGGTGACGCTGCTCTTTCATTTTCCATATCTCAGTTGGAATGTTTCATTTGTTATTAGTTGCCGATCTGGCCGACAAACGTCCGAATTGATTGGTCAATGGCCAATTTCAAATTTCATATTACAAATGGAAAATAAGCAGCCGGGTCTTATCCGGTAAGTGCTTCTATCTCTCCAAATTTTCCAGAATCCAGATGCCGCCGGAGACTTCCATAATCGGCAGAATTAGGCGGTCGGCGCTGAGCGTCATTTCCATGACCGTGACATCGGGCAGGATCATTTGCGCCGGGCTTTCAAACGTCGTCACACGAAATGGTTCGCCGACGGGTTGGCCGGTTGCTGGATCGAAGCCGATGCCCCAGACATTGAAAAAGCCCGTCCGGTTCGAGAGGAAATAAAGTTTGCGGCCGTCGGGCGACCAGCGGGGTTTGTCGTCGAAAAATTTGCCTTCTGTGATGCGCGTCCATTCGCCGCCGCCGGGCGGGATGACGTAGATGGTCGAGATGCCGGCATCGAAGGCTTTGGCGGCGACGAAGCTGATCCAGCGTCCGCCAGGCGAATAGCGCGCTTGATAGAGGTTTTGCTCAGCGTGAGAGGCGATCACGCGCAATTCTCTTTCCGCGTTCGGAGCCGCCGCGAGAGGAAACAGGCCGATAATTCTGCGTGACGAACCGGGCGGGTAAGCGCCGCCTAAAATCGCCTGGCCGTCGGGCGACCAATCCCAAACCACATCGCGGCTTTTGCCGGGGGCTGTGAGTTGGTGGCCCTCGCCTTCGCCGGGCGAAAGCAGGTAAAGAGAACTTTCGCGCCGAATCTGCCCCGGATGGGCTGGGCGACTACGGTCATAAGCCACCTGCAGTCCGTCCGGCGACCAACGCGGATGCGCGCTAATCAATTCTTCAGCGGCCATCAACAAAGTTTCGTGGCCGTCCTTCAGCCATCGCTCACGCAATTCTTCCTTGCCGACACGCTGCGCCAGATAAACCAGCCGCCGTCCGTCCGGCGACAAATCAGGGTAATACGCATTGACGCCCAAAGCCGTGACCGGTTGGCCCACCTGTTTGACGCGGCCCGCAGCGGCATCGAAAGGCAATGACCACAGGCGAATGTTTTCCGTGCGCGAGGTGAAAGCGATTCGATTGCCGTTTGGCGAAACAGTCAAATCCGTATCCAGGCTGGTGCCGGTGGTCAATTGTTCAGGGCCTGCCGTCCAGCGAAGGCTTTCCGGCTCGACCTCCACTTTCCACAAATTCCGCACGCTGCCGGAAACACCCTCAAAATAAAGTTCGCGCTCGGAAGGCGACCAGCGAAAATCCGTAAAATGTACGTCCGCATCCTTCAGCCTTTGCTCAACCGTCTGGGCAATTTCGGATTTGACTGGCGCTCCACCGTCCAGTGGAGCAGTCCAAAAACTCTGGCCTTGTTGGCGATGATTGCCCCAAAGCGAAAGCTGCTTGCCGTCGGGATGCCAGGCCACATGCACCAGCGTGAATTCGGGCAGAAAGTTCGTCAGCACTTCGCGCGGCGGTTTGCCGTCCAGTCCCACCACGTAAACTTTGGGAATCTCCGTCACGGGACGCAGCGTGGACGTGAACAAAATCTGCGTGCCGTCCGGTGAAAAATGTGGGCGATAGCCGAAGCCGGAAATCCTGCGTTCGTTGCCGCCCAAAACCGGAACCACGAACAATCCGCCGCCGTCACGTTCGGAGCGAAACACCAGACGATTGCCTTCCGGCGACCAATTCGGTTGCCAGTCGTGCGCGGGGGAATTCGTGACGCGAATCGGATTGCCTTCGCCGACAGGCTGAACCCAAATGTCGAAATTCCCACCGCGATCCGCGCTGTAGGCGATCAAGCGTCCGTCCGGCGACCAGGTCGGTTCGCTTTCCAGACCGGAATCAAAGGTCAGTTGCCAGAGTTTGCGCGGCGGCGTTTCGGCGGTTTGCCGGTTGGGACGAAACAGGAAAAACAGCAGGCCGAACAGCGCAATGCTGATGACTGAAATCGCGGGCAGTAAAAGCAGACGACGCGATTGGCGCGCTGGTTCGGCTGTAACTGTTCCAGACGGAACAGTTGGCGGCGTTGCCGGTTCCTTTGCCACAGCCTGCACCGTTTGATGACCGTTGACGGCTGGAAACGCTCCCGAATTGTGTTGCTCGAAAACCGGCAGGCTGAATTCCACGGCGAGCGGTTCCAGTTCCCTGACGCTTGCGACAAAGCGGTAGCCTCGTCCGGGCACTGTCAAAATGTATTGGTGTTCGTTGGGATGTTCGTCCAGAGCTTTGCGCAAAGTGGAGATGTTTCGCGCCAGATTGTTTTCCTCGACCACTGTGTTTGGCCAGACGCGCTTCAATATCTCGTCTTTTTCCACCACTTGTCCCCGGCGCTCAAGCAAGAACAAAAGAATCTCGAAAGCCTTTAAACTGAGAGGCACGGATTCCCCATCACGCATCAAAACGCATTTTGTCGTGTCCACAACAAATGGCCCGAAGCCATAAAAGGCCGAATTTTGTTCTTGATACGCCAATTTCATCCGCTTTCAGATTTTTTCAGACAATTACCAGATTTTTTCAGAAGTTTTTAGCACGACACAATGACTTTCCATTACTGAAAGGTTATCCCTTTCTCCACTCAAGGCTAGTATTTACGACAAATAAAATCATGAGAGCACAGGTTCTGCAAA
>CAZRXE010000514.1:0-6104 GCA_964603695.1 uncultured Heliomicrobium sp. | reverse complement strand
GCCATTTTACCTTTTGCCTCCATTATTCACGTGGTATGCTTGCGGCGAGGTGAGAAATGGTCGTTACAGCAATCCAAAAAGCTGCGCCGCTTGATCTGCAAGCCGAATTGTACGGCGGTGAGTTGTACAGCTTCTGTCCTTTAGGGCAATACATTGTGGCCGCGCCGGGGGTCTGCGGCGGTCGTCCGACCGTCAAGTACACGCGGCTGGATGCGCGCCACGTCGTCGGAATGGTGCGACGCGGAGAAGCGCCGGCGGAGATTGCCGCGCGGCACAACATCCCTTTGGAAGCGGTTGAAGAAGCCATTGAGTTAGCCGCCGTCTTTGACTATGAGGTCAGCTACGCTTGATCGTGCTTGATGAACAGTTGAACGATGACCAGATCATCGAACCCATCGAACGATGGTATCAGGGCAAGGTCGTGACCATTCTGTCATTGCGTCCGGGCACGCTCATCAAAGATGACGCCATTCCTTCCTTGCTGGTTCGGCAGAACCAACCCACCTTTGTGACAATCAACTATTTTGACTTTTGGCCGAAGTTTCCGAAGCATCCGGCTTATTCTGTCGTGTGCTGCAAGCTCTCAGTCGAACGTAAGCTTGAAGTGCCGGAAATTTTGCGCAACGTGTTTCATCTTCCCGAATTCGACACCTGGCGAAAGCGAGCGGGAAAGATCATTTCAGTCACCGATCTTGAAATCCGATATTACGGATAGACTGAAGCCTGACGAACATACCAATCATCTGGCACGTTCGTGCCAAAAAGTGCTTGACGTTTCTTCCCTGCCTCGCGTACTCTGCGCGCCATCGGAGCTTAAGAACTCCGTGAGCATCAAGCGGCAACCGCAACCGAAATTTTGCGGCTTTTTTGTGTCCCATTCCTGACATTCATTTATGCCGGGAGTCCTGCGAATATCCAATAAGCAGGGCCGTACTTGATGCGGTTCTTAAGCTCCCGGCGTCCAGTCTGCCACTGGTCGAATTTAAGAAAAACATCAAGGAGGCTTATGCCTACACCATCACCGTTTCTCACCGTTGAATACAGCATTACGAATCCCGAACTCAGTCCAATCGAACAGCAGAAGGAAATTGCGTTGCAGGCGCTCAACGACATGCGCGGGTTGTTTCTGGTCGTCGCGAATATGACCGCCGCCCGTGTGGTCGAAGAGTTGACCGGAAGCCTCGAAGACCGCGTCATGGGTCGAGAGGAAATCTCACTGCTCAAGCGCAACGTGGGGTCTTTTGACCAAGGCTTGCACGTTCTGGGCACGCTGGGCGATGCCATCGGCGACACGGCCTACGACGCTTTTCAGCAGATGCTGGCTGCCGCATCCGCCGCTTAGTTTGTTACTGAAAATCGAGGAAGGCTGTTGTAAGATGCGCGCCGTCTAAACCACTACCTTACGGCGGGCGCTTCCAACGCTCGCCTTCTCTTTTTTCAGCCTTCAATAATCGAAGCGGGCGGTTTCGCTCGCTCCCTTCTCAGACAAAGGAAAAATTTTATGAGCAAAGAAATGCGAATTTTGAAGTGGGTCGGGATCGCCCTGGCCGTGTTATCCACCGTATTTTCCGTCGTCATCGTCGGCTCGCATTTGGCCGGAAGGCTGGTCGGAATGGGCAAGGTCGGCATCATTGGCACGGTCGGCGCGGACTTGATGGCGATTGTCTGCGCGTGGCTGATTACCAGCGAAAAGAAAATCGTGGCGGGTGTCGCGATGGTTTGCCAAATCGTCCTGACCGCCGTTTTGCTGATTAACGCCTCCATTGCGCTCGACCTGGATTGGCAGGAGACCTTAGCCAGCAAGGCTTCCGAACACCAACTGGCCGCACAACGGCAGGCCGCCGAAGAGCAGCGCAAGCTGATCGAAACGCAGGCCGCCGCAGCCGGCGAGCTTGCAAAAACGGATAAACGCCTGGCGCGCGAGTTCGTCAAATCAGGAAAGGCTACGGCGAAGCTCCCTGCCTCGTCGGATTCCAACACAAAGACCGCCACGGAAACCGCACCGCTCGACATCGCCAAGCTCAACACCTATGAGCGGTATGGGCTGACGGTTGTCCCGTTGTTCTTGGGACTGCTCACTGTCATTGCGTTGGGATTGGCCGCACACAGCGGCGAGGCTTCTTCTTCCGGTTCGGGACATCAATCCGCAGACACGAGTGCTCGCGGTGGCGGTGGCGGAATGGGCTTCGCGCCGCCTCAGACCGCCGGCGCGACGGCGGAGAACAAGCCGGGAAAATAGACGCCGGTGAATCCTTCCCTGCCCTGCCGACTGTTGCCCCACAGTCGGCGGATTCACCGGCAGCTTCAGCCTCAATGCGATACGCTGACCAGTGTGCGGATGGCGTAACCATCAAGGCTTCCGGCTCCTCAATCAAAGAAGTTGAGAAAAACTTGAGCAAGGGGGTCGACATTGTTTTTGCCGAAAGCCAAAAACTTCCCTCACCTGTTGCTTGGAGACGGCAGAAAAACGAGGTTGACTGGAAGGCGTTGGACGCCGCTCAGCGGAAGCTTTTTCCACCGCTACCGCCAGACGCAACCGATGACGAGATTGCCAGACGGAATGCTGCAATCACGGAGTGGTCGCAGCGACCTGGTCGTCAGGTTGTTATCGCAACCGGGCGGGACGCAGATGGACGCAAGGTCACCAGAGAGCGATTTATTGCGCACGATGACTATGCTCAATTCGCAAAACCTGCGGCGAGCCTTTCGGCTCGCTCAAGTGGATCGGATTTGCGCTCGGCCAGACCGAAAACAACGACAAAAAAAATTTCGGTCAAGCAGCCGGAGGCGGTTGCTGAGCAAAAAGCCGAACGCCAACCGGAGGCGGGTGCTTTACCTTCATCGGCACAGATTCCGGCCACGTTGCTGCCCGAAATCGAAAACCTGCGCTGGGAATGGAAGAAAGGCGGCACGTTCGTGGAGGCTTGGCACTGTCAGGCAGGCACGCGCGGGCGCTCGAATTCGACCTACCTGGGCAGGATAGGCCGGAAACAGATCGAAGGCTTTCAGACGTGGTCGGCGTCCGAGGTCGCCCACTTCGTCACCAAATGGGTTCAATCCAAGCGGGACGAAAAAAGCATCGGATAAGAGCAGGGAAGTGCGGAAAAGAAAAAGGCTCAGGCAGATGACTGTCTGAGCCTTTTTCTTTTGAAGTGTGAATCGCCAGGCTTTGCCGGCTGACGGCGCGTCACGTGATCGTCCGGGCATCAAGCGCGACCGCCGATTCACAGCAGCCGGCGCGGGGGAGGGAACCGGGGTGGCCTTGGTTCTCTCCCGCACGCGCTCCGATGGATTGGCGGCTGCTATTCAATGAAGATGTCTGAGGTCACTACTTTATTTGAGAAAGATGAAAAGCCATTGTTGAAAACAAGGTAATACTCGCCTTCACCAAGTCTGACGTTGATTCTTCCAACTGTAACACGACCAGAGTTGTAATAAGTCTTTGTATCGTGCCCGTTTCTGTAGTTCTCAAAACCGTCTTCATCGAGCAAAAAGACCTCGATGTCATTACCGCTTCCGCCTTCGGCTCGAAACTTTCCAGAAACCTTTGCTCCGTTCTCGGAGGCATTGAACCTGAAATACTTATAACTGCCAGGAGCAACGGTAAAAGTTTCTTTTGTAAGCCGCCTACCTTCAGCACTGACTGAAAGCACAACAGCGAGAATAAGCAACGTTGAAAGCGTCACGGCGCTTATTTTTTTAAGGTATGGCATAGCTGAATCTCCTTTGCTGAGGGGCACAGGTGTTACTTGAAAGATCGCGTGATCGAAGTGACCACGTATTTAATTTCAATGCTGCCGGCCATCGCTTTGATGACGGGGCGTGTGCCTTCTATCGGGGAGAGAAGGGCGAGTTTTTTGGTTTTGGTGTAATGCCGGATGAACGTCTTTCCGGCGTGAACGGCGACGACGATTTTTCCTTCCGCCTCTGTTTCAGAGATTGGTTTGGCAATCAAAATATCCCCGTCCTGTAAGCCTTCCTCCGCCAAGTCGTCGCCTTCAATTCTGAGCAAAACTGAAGCGTCATACACCAAGCTGTTTGGCACCAGCACGCTTGATTTCTCCTCCACGATCCGCTGATTGCTGATCGTGCCGAGCAGGGAAACGAGTTTGAGCCTGTGTTGGCCTGTGGGCTGGCCGATTTCGGGGATCAATGCCGGGGCGGGCGCAGTATCCACGGCTGATTCCGCCAACGCAAGTTTTTTTGGCACGAACGTGCCACTTGTCCCGACATAGATTTCACCTTCGCCGGTCAGTAACCAGTGAAGTGACACATTTGTACACCTGGTGATTTCATAGAGGTTCTCAAGTGAAGGAATGTTTCGGCCATCACGCCAGCGATACAGCGTCTGACGCTCCAAGCCCAATTGACGGGCGATTTCAGCCGAATTGGTTGTATTGAAAACTTCCTGAAGCCGTTGAAAGAGTGGAGTCAAAGCAAGCCTTTCATGGAAAGTTGACGAATGATTTACTTTTCCGCTTGACGGTTGTGAACGTCTGATTTACTGTCCGCGTCGGTGTGGCACGAACGTGCCACACGATAGCGCGAGAGAAGTGCGCCTTCAATCAAAAAGGCGTTTTAGTAACACAACCACGAGGAGCGAACCAATGCAGGTAGAACAAAGAGAGAAAAACCTGAACATCATTTTGGCCGTGCTCGACACGGACAAACAGCAACTGGCCGATGAGATCGGCGAAGACCGGACGGTCGTCACGAAGGTCTTGGCAGGGAAACGCAAAGGCGTCGGCACGCGCAAGAAACTGGCAGGCGCGCTCTGCAAGAAGATCGAGGCGTTGGTTATGCCGAATGAGCCGGGCGCAACCGCCGCGAGTGAACAACTGGAAAGAGAGGCTGCCTAAGATGATTCGCTGCCGAAACAGCTATCTGATTTCTCGCGTGTGGCTGAAAGCTGCGCCCCTTGAAATCCGGTTGCTGGTGGCGATAGTCGGCAATCCAGCCAATCAAGGGTTTGTTTCCGTCTCCTTGCACTTTGGCCAATTGATCGAAAGCGGAAACAGACCAAAAACCGCCCCAACAATCACGGAGACACCATGACAGAAACATCCGCAATCATCCCGGTCAACACGGCACGCAACGGGCAGGAGGCCGAACGACTACGCGCTCTCATCACAATGAAGCAAGGTTTTGGCAAAGCGCAGTTGGCGCAAATGTCGCTCGAAGAACTGCGTTCGCTTCAGCAGGAATGGTATTTCCGCGCGAAGCAAAACAACATCCTGGAACTGTTGCAGAGGTTGATTTGCACGGTAGGCAGGGCCACCTTCGACAACAGCCGCTACATTTGGAGAGAAGAGGCCATCGAAGCCGTCTACGAAACAGTTGGCAACAGCCTGGCCATTCGTGTTGGGAGTGCGGTGGTTTGTGACAATCGCAGTCCGGGGCAGGAAATCTTTGTTCCTGGCGAATGGCTGAACGTCATTATCCAAAGGCTGGATCGCATCGAGCTTCAACGCAAACACCGCAACGAAACCCTGGAACGCGCCGCGCGTTACTACCTGATTACGCTGCTGAGCGCGGAGGTCTGATTTGCTCCGTCGCCTGACGGAGTAGCTGCCGCCCTTCCAAATTGCGGCAGCGAAGGCCGAGCCGTTTGATTGAGTTTCAAGGAGTGCTCAATCACGCAACGGGTGAGGCGTTGCGAGGCTCGGAACCTATTCCGCGCGGTCTGCCGTCGCCGCGCGGAGTTCACTGGGCAAACCGGACGGCGCACACGCCCGGCGGTCAATTCAATCACGGTGGAGAGGCCGCCGGGCACGGAGGATGCAGATGACCGCAGAAGAATTCAACGAACAATTCCCAATCGGCAGCCCGGTCAATTACCACCCTGTGATTGGTCGGCCTGTTTACGAGCAGAGGTGGACGCGCAGTAAAGCTTGGACGCTGCCCAATGACGAGCCAGTGGTGCAGCTGGAAGGGAAGTCCGGTTGCGTGGCCATTGAAGCTATTTCCGCGCGTGACGATGAGTCACTTTGCTGCCGGTGTCAGGCGAAGCCCGGCATACACGGACATCCCCAGGATGAAGGCAATTCCAATCGTTGGTATTGCGCGGACTGTTATTGCGCGCTGATGGGGTTCTGAAATGGCAG